>NZ_JAUBTO010000002.1:77565-122669 GCF_036702495.1 Microcoleus sp. C2D2
GATCGGGATAATTCGATTGTGTTAACAGGGCGCGTTCAAACGGCAGAACAAAAAGCATTGGCAGAACAAATTGCTCGGCAAAATGCACCGAATATTTCGCTCAACAACCAAATCGTCATTCAGTAGTTCGTAACAGTGATATCATGTCCGCTCGATAGCCCATAATACAATTGCCGGGGCGGGTTTGTGAGATTGTCCGTTTTTGGCAAATATTATTGGTGAACCCGCCCCTACAGGAATCAGGGTAACATACCGGACATGATATCAGTAGAGATGGTGACAAAAATAACGCTCCGACTGCCTCTTCTTCTACTCAACTTTCACTTTTAAACCAACCCATAAACGGCATGACCAAGGTTACATACCAAATTGGTGGCAGTCTCGCCAGTGATGCGCCTACATACGTAGTGCGGCAAGCAGATTCCGAACTTTATGAAGGTTTAAAAGCTGGCGAATTTTGTTACATCCTCAACTCGCGGCAAATGGGCAAATCTTCGCTGTTAGTCCGCACCCTGCACCGACTTCAAGCAGAAGGTTTTCAATGCAGCACGATCGACATGACCCATATCGGCAGCGAAAATATCACTCCTTTACAGTGGTATAAAGGAATGGTTGGAGATTTGTGGCGCGGGTTCAATCTTTTTAGACAAGTTAATTTAAAAACCTGGTGGCGCGACTCAGAAGATGTCTCGTTACTACAAAGATTAAGTCATTTTATAGAAGATATCCTACTGGTTCAATTTCCCCAAGAGCGCCTCTTTATATTCATCGATGAAATCGATAGCATTCTCAGTTTGGATTTCGCTGTCGATGATTTTTTTGCCCTGATTCGGTTTTGCTACAATCAGCGAGCGATTAATCCCGAGTATAACCGCATTAGTTTTGCAATCTTTGGAGTAGCCACGCCGAGCGATTTAATTGCCGACAAAAATCGAACTCCTTTTAATATCGGTCGTGCAATAGATTTGCAGGGTTTTGAACTGTCGTCAGCCCAACTATTAGTTAAAGGATTAGAGACGGTTGTCAGTAATCCTGATGCGGTTCTCAAACAAATATTAGCTTGGACTTGTGGACAGCCATTCCTTACCCATAAAATTTGCTATTTGGCCTATAGAGCCAGCCGGGAAACGGCGGAGGGATTAGTAAAGATTCCCCCGGGAACAGAGGCATTTTGGGTGGATAGTTTGGTGCGATCGCGCATCGTCACTAACTGGGAATCGCAAGACGAGCCAGAGCATCTGAAAACGATAGCAGATCGCCTCCTCCGTGACGAACAACGCGCCGGAAGATTGCTAGGCATTTATCAGCAAATCTTACAATCAGCCCCCCCCCTAACCCCCCCTTATCAAGGGGGGGGAAACTCAGTACCCCCATTATTAAGGGGGGCAGGGGGGATATGTGCCGACGACAGCCGCGAACAAATCGAACTGGTGCTATCTGGATTAGTCGAAAAAAAAGCTGGATTACTCAAAGTTAAAAACCGCATTTATGCAGAAGTTTTTAACCTCGAATGGGTAGAAAAACAATTAGGAAAACTGCGTCCTTACTCCCAAGCTTTCAACGCTTGGATCGCTTCAAAACAAACCGATAAATCGCGACTGTTGCGCGGACAATCGCTAAAAGATGCTTCCTACTGGGCGCAGGGGAAAAGTTTGAGCGATTTGGACTATCAATTTTTAGCCGCTTCTGGCGAATTAGATAGGCTGGAACTGCAGCAGGCGATCGAAGCAGCCAGAGTCAGAGAAATTGAAGCTAGGCTGGCAGAACAACGCCAGCGGTTAGATTTAGAGCGAGAGACAGCTTCGCGACAGCGAAGGTTGATTGGGGCCTTGAGTGGGGCATTAATGGTGGCGATCGCCTCCGGCATTTTCGCCCTGTGGCAATATCACCGCGCCGTCACCAGCGAAATTCAAGCCCTCGCCTCCTCATCCTCGGGGCAATTCGCCTCCCAACAGCGATTAGACGCCCTCACGATCGCCATCAAAGCAAGACGCAGGCTGGGCAGTCTCGCTAATTCCAGCCCCCAGTTGCAATCTCAAGTTCAACAAGTGCTGCAACAAGCTATCTACGGAACGGCAGAATTCAATCGCCTGTCGGGGCATTCCAGCCCGGTTCTGGCAGTTGATGTCAGCCCAGACGGTCAACTCATCGCCACCGGCGGCGGCGACCAAACAGCCAAGCTTTGGCAACCGGATGGCACCTTGCTGCATACTCTCCAACACACGATCAGCAGCGTCTACGCCCTTCGTTTTAGTCCCGACAGCCAGCGCCTGGTGACTTCCAGCGTGGACGGCAACATTTATCTGTGGAGTCGAGAAGGCAAGCTGCTCAAAACCTTTCAGGGACACAAGGCTGCGATCTGGGCGATCGCCGTGAGTCCAGACGGTGAGCGCATCGCCTCCGCCAGTGAAGACAGCACCATTCGGCTGTGGAGTGCCGATGGCAAACTGCTCAAAACCCTGACCGGACATCAAGGTGCAGTTTGGGGTGTTGCCTTTAGCCCGGATGGAAACCTGCTCGCCTCTAGCAGCACAGATAATACGGTCAAGGTTTGGACTCTAGACGGTCAAGTGGTGAGAACCATGGAAGGGCACAGCGCCACCGTTTGGGACGTTGAGTTCGCTTTACTTGCAGACAATAGCGGCACCAAACGTCCCGCCATTGTCTCTGCCAGCGCTGACAACACTGTCAAACTGTGGCAACTCGACGGAACGCTGCTACAAACTCTTAGCGGTCACAGTTCGGAAGTGTTTGAAGTTGCCGTCAGCACAGCAGGCGATGTCATTGCTTCCGCCAGCGCCGACCAAACCATAAACCTCTGGAAGCCGGACGGGACACTTTTGAAAACCCTCAAAGGGCATCAATCTGGAATTAGAGGCGTTACCTTTATTCCCAACAGTCCAATGGTTGTCTCCGCTAGCGACGACAATACCGCTCGACTCTGGAATCCGACAAACCCCTTCTCGAAAGTCCTTTACGGACATGGCGCCACGATTTGGGATGTGGATTTCAGCCCGGACGGCAAGATGCTAGCTTCAGCCAGTTCCGATGGCAGCTTCAAACTGTGGGCGCGAGACGGCACCTTGCTGAAGTCTTTTGCCGGAAATAAAACTCCCGTTCGCTCAGTTGCTTTCCTCTCTGGTACTAACTTTGCCAATCCGGCGATCGCGCCCATCCTTGCTACCGCTGGTGAAGATAAAACGATTCAATTCTGGCAGTTCGACGGGACGCTGCTGAAAACCATTACAGGACATGGGGCGGGTGTGTGGGATGCCTCCGTCAGTCCAGATGGTCGGCTACTGGCTTCTGCTAGCAACGATAAAACCGTGAAACTGTGGAACAAGGACGGCACTTTGCTGAAAACTTTCACAGGTCATCGGGCTAGGGTTTACGATGTGGACTTTACCCCTGACGGACTGAAACTGGTTTCCGCTAGTAGCGACAGCACTGCTCGGTTGTGGAGTCTTGACGGTAGGTTTTCCAAAACCCTAAAGAGTCATCGCAGCCCTGTTTGGGAAGTTGCCATCAGTCCCGACGGTCGCACTTTGGCAACTGCCAGCAGGGATGACACGATTAAACTCTGGACGAGCGATGGTACGTTGCTCAAAACCCTCAAGGGAAATACTAGAGGCATGATGGCAGTTGATTTCAGTCCTGACGGTCAAATGCTGGTGGGGGGAGGCTCAACGGGCGCACTCAAACTCTGGAAAACTGACGGGACAGAAATCACGACGCTAACCGGACATGAAGGGAATGTTTGGGGAGCTGCGTTTAGTCCCGATGGTAAACTCATTGCCTCCGCCGGGGACGATCGCACTGTGATTTTATGGGATCTAGAGCGCATTCTCAAAGGCGATGAACTGGTCTATGCGTGCGATCGCGTCCGGGATTATTTGCGAACGAATGCCGAAGTGAAGGAGGAGGACAGACATTTGTGCGATCGAATTACCAACAATACTCCCAAACAGTGATTTTTTTACTACATAATTAAAATTTCGCCCGCTCCTAACTTACTATTACCTATGAGCGAAATCACCTATCAAATTGGCGGCAGTCTCAATACAGATGCACTCACTTATGTCAAGCGAAAAGCTGATGACGAAATCTACCAAGCCTTAAAAAACGGCGATTTTTGTTACGTCCTCAACTCGCGGCAAATGGGTAAATCTTCCCTGTTAGTCCGCACCTTACATCGACTGCAAAATGAAGGATTTCAATGCAGTACGATCGACATGACGCGCATCGGCAGCGAAAACATCACTCCTTTACAGTGGTATAAAGGTATGATTGCGGAACTGTGGCGCGGCTTCAATCTTTTAGGACAAGTTAATTTAAAAACCTGGTGGCGCGACGCAGAAGATGTCTCCTTACTGCAAAGATTGAGTCATTTTATAGAAGATATTCTACTGGTTCAATTTCCCCAAGAGCGCCTCTTTATATTCATCGATGAAATCGATAGCATTCTCAGTTTAGATTTCGCTGTGGATGATTTTTTTGCCCTGATTCGGTTTTGCTACAATCAGCGAGCGATTAATCCCGAGTATAACCGCATTAGTTTTGCAATCTTTGGAGTAGCCACGCCGAGCGATTTAATTGCCGACAAAAATCGAACTCCTTTTAATATCGGTCGTGCTATAGATTTGCAGGGTTTTGAACTGGACGAAGCCCAACTATTAGTTAAAGGATTAGAAAATGCCGTCAGTAATCCTGAGGCGGTTCTCAAACAAATATTAGCTTGGACTTGTGGACAGCCATTTCTCAGCCAGAAAGTTTGCTATTTGGCCTATAGAGCCAGCCGGGAAACGGCGGAGGGATTAGTAAATATTCCCCCGGGAACAGAGGCATTTTGGGTGGATAGTTTGGTACGATCGCGCATCATCGATAAATGGGAATCGCAAGACGAGCCAGAGCATCTGAAAACGATACGCGATCGCCTCCTCCGTGACGAACAGCGCGCCGGAAGATTGCTAGGCATTTATCAGCAAATTTTACAATCCGATCCCCCCCTAACCCCCCCCGATCGAGGGGGGGGACAATCCGATCCCCCCTTAATAAGGGGGCGGGAATCGGAAGCCCCCTTATTAAGGGGAGCAGGGGGAATCTGTGCCGACGACAGCCGCGAACAAATCGAACTGGTGCTATCGGGATTAGTCGAAAAAAAAGCAGGATTACTAAACGTTAAAAACCGTATTTATGCAGAAGTTTTTAACCTCGAATGGGTAGAAAAACAATTAGGAAAACTACGCCCCTACTCCCAAACTTTTGAATCTTGGAGTGCAGCCAAAACCACCGATTATTCTCGTCTCCTGAGAGGACAAGCATTAAAAGATGCACAATTATGGGCGCAAGGAAAAAGTTTGAGCGACTTAGATTATCAGTTCTTAGCTGCTAGCGAAGAAATAGACAGGCGAGAAGTTCAACAAGCTTTAGAAGCCGAACGCAGCAAAGAAGTTGAAGCGCGACTCAGCGTCGAGAAAAAAAATGCCAGACGGCAAAAGTGGTTTATTGCTGCACTCTCTTTGGCATTAGCGATCGCCCTCTTTCTCGGAACAACCGCATATTCGCAATATCGCCATGCTACCTTGAGCGAAATCAAAGCGATCGCCACCTCCTCCGAAGCCCTCTTCACCTTAGAGCAAAAATTAGACAGCCTGATTGCTGCCATCATTGCCAAGCGCAAACTGCAACAACTCGGTATGGCAAATCCCGAACTAGAAAATCGCGTGCAATTATTACTAGAGCAGGCAGTTTATGGAGCTTCCGAGTTCAACCGCTTTACAGGACATCAGGCGACGACGTTTAGATTAGCAATCAGCCCCGACTCTGAGACAATTGCCTCATCAAGTATGGATAACACGGTCAAGCTCTGGAAGCGAGACGGCACTCTGCAAGCGACTTTTGCCAACAACGGTTTTGTTTGGAGAATGGCTTTTAGCCCCGACAGTAAACTCCTCGCTGGCGCCAGTGGAGACGGTACAGTTAGACTTTGGCAGCAAGACGGTACATCTTGGGCCGGTCCCAAACTCCTACACGCCCTCAAGGGACACAGTACAGAGCTTTCGGGCCTAGCATTCAGCCCAGATGGCGAGACTTTAGCCGCATCCGGTGAGAATAACACCGTTAAACTCTGGAATAAAAACGGCACTTTATTAACCACCCTCGATGATGGCGCTGCGGTTCAGAGCCTTGCCTTTAGTCCCGACGGTGAGATTCTCGTTAGCGGAAATGGGGAGGGTACGATCCATTTGTGGAAAAAAGATGGCCAAGGCTGGGACAAAGCAAAGTTACTGCAAACGTTTCCAGGTCATCCAGCTACTATTCGGGACATCGATTTCAGCCCTGACGGCGAAATATTCGCCTCTGCGAGCGTTGATAGTACGGTTAAACTTTGGCGCTCCCATGCCCCGGCAGGCAATGAGCCACAGCCCCTAGGCACCCTTAAGGGTCACACAGGAGGCGTTGAGGCTATAGATTTCAGTCCTGATGGTGAGATTATCGCCACAGCCAGCGACGATCGAACAATCAAATTTTGGAGCAAAGACGGCAAAGAACTGGCAACTTTTGCAGGGCATCGCGATGCCGTGTGGGATATTGATTTCAGCCCTGACGGCACTTTCATTGCTTCGGTGGGTTTGAGAAATACCGTCAAACTTTGGCAGCCGAAAAACATCTTTCTCTTGCCCTTGCGCGGTCACAGCGCTGCTGTTTATGGTGCTGCTTTCGCTCCTGACGGTAAAATCGTCGCCACTGCAAGTCTTGATGGCACGGTGAAACTTTGGCAGCGAGATGGTGGGGCAGGCACGGAGCCCGAACCCCTACGGACTCTCAAGGATGGCAAGGGAGCGGTTTGGAATGTGGCATTCAGTCCTGACGGTGAAGTCATTGTAATGGGGGGCGACAAAACAGTTAAACTTTGGCACAAGGACGGCAGATTGCTGAAAATTTTGCAGGCACACAAAGGGTTAGTTTACGCAATTGCTTGGAGTCCTGACGGTAAAATGTTTGCCACCGCAAGTACAGACGGCACGGTAAAACTCTGGGAGCCCGACGGTGTGTTACTGCGAACTCTGAAGCTAGATGGCAGCGCGTTTTGGGATGTGGTCTTTAGCCCTGATGGCGAAGCTCTAGCCGCCGGTAATGCCAATGGCGCGATCGCTATCTGGAAGCGCGATGGCACTTTGTTGCAGGCTGTAGATGCCCATCAGGGTATGGTTTACGGAGTTAGTTTCAGTCCAACTGGCAAGACGATTGCCTCAGCGAGTCTCGATGGCATCGTCAAGCTCTGGAAATTCGATTTCTCTTCGACTCTTCAAGGCACCTCGCTTCCTCCCAAGGCAGTGCTCCTACGAACGCTCAAAGGTCACACACAGGGAGTGCCGCAAGTTTCCTTTAGCCCGAATGGTGAAATTATCGCTACGGCAAGTCTGGACAACACGGTGAAACTCTGGAACTCTCAGGGTACAGCAGGCACCGGGCCCGAGCCCCTACGGACGCTCACCGGGCATACAGGTGGGGTGGCGGCAGTTGCTTTTAGTCCCGACGGCACCCAACTTGTCTCCACCAGCCTTGACAAAACCGCGATTTTATGGAATGTAAAGCGCATTCTCAATACAGACCCCCTGGCTTTTGGTTGCGACTGGGTGCGGGATTATTTGCGAACAAATGCCGATGTGAAGGAGGAGGATAGACATTTGTGCGATCGTATTCAGTAAATTAGAAGGAAGACAACCTAAAGCAGGTAATACTAATGTTTACAAGCGATCTCAAAGCGCTACTCGACCAACAAACACTCCAAGGCCAAGATCCTGAATGCCGCTACATTACCGATCGCGTTAACTGGGAGCAATATGAAGCCTTGCTCGCCAGAAATGGCGATACTTCGGCATATCGAGTCACTTATTTAGATGGAGCCTTAGAAATTATGTCACCTTCCCGCCGCCATGAAAGCAGAAAAACTCGCATTGGAGATCTTTTAGTCATTTACTTCTTAGAAGCAGACATCAACTATTTTCCCTTTGGCTCTACAACCCTGCGACGAGAAGAGAAAAGTGGCGGTACCGAACCCGATGAAGCTTACTGCATTGGCACAGACAAAGAATTTCCCGACCTGGCAATTGAGGTGATTGTTAGCAGCGGTGGCATTAACAAATTGGAAGTTTACAGAAGGCTGAATGTTAAAGAAGTTTGGTTCTGGCAAAATGACCGCTTCAGCCTCTACTACCTGCGAGAAGAAATCCCAGTTCAATTTGTCCAAACCTGCGGTTATGAACCAATTGCTCGCAGCGCAATTCTCCCTAATCTGGATATAGAATTGCTGGCCGAATACATTCGATATCCCAATTCGCTAACAGCAGCTAAGGAATTTCGACAACGGCTGCGATCTGGTGCTTAAAAGAGTGGTTGACGATTTGAATATCCAGCCTTAGTTCCTTTAGCCGCACCCTTTAGAGTCTGGACATATATTTGCCAAAGTGAGATGCACCTAATCCTAGGTTTCAAACCTTACCAAAAACAACAAATTTTGAATATTTTCTCGAACGGAAACCAGACGGCATCCTCTATGAACAAGACGATCGAGTAATTGTTGAAAGGCAGCAAATTCGAGAGCATGAAGAGATCGAGGGTTTTTTAGGTGGTGAAGTAACTGTAGAGTTGAAACGATTAAGCCTCCCTTATTTCATCCCCAAGCAAGCATTAATTAAAGTTCCCGATCGAGAGTCTGCTTATTCACCTGATGTGTTATATAGCCTTTCTCAGTAACATGAGGTACTCTGGCGGGCATAGGGCATAGGGCATAGGCCTCCGTGGGCATAGGGCATAGGCATAGGACTCGCCCCCATACCTCAATTTCTTGAAAACCGCTATATCAATTCTATCTGCGCCGGAATGATATTAAATCCGCGCTTTGAAAGTCGGGCGTAAAGTCAAATCCCGAGGCCAACAAATAATTCGCGCAATTTTCATTTTTTTGACCCCTCCTTCTACAGTCAACTGTCAATCGATTTTAGATTTGAGATTTGAGATTTGAGATTGAAGCATTGACAAGGCCCAAAAACGGATACCGTGCCACGTACTTAAGTCGTGGAAAGATAAAAATTTTAGACCCTAGTTCAAGCTCCCAGATTTATCTGTGGGGTAAATCTAAAATCTAAAATCTAAAATCGAAAATCTAAAATCGACTGACCCCACGGATAAATTCGGGGGGCAAGTTTCATCCGATACAGGCTTTTTATTTCTGGACGGATGAATCCGGGGGCTTGTATCCTGGATGCTTTCGGTCAACAGTCAACAGTCAACAGTCAACAAGCACGGACGGTGCCACCGGAATCGATATTATCTGTTAGTCCCCTCTGGTCGGACGAGAGGCAATTGTACTAGCGGTTGCAACCGCCGAAGCATAAAGGAAGTAGCGTTCCCCAGATTTGGCATGATAACTACACACTCATGAAATCCTTAGCGTCAAGAGTACCCGCCACTACACCGTTCAATGTTGCCAGCAATTGATTGGTGTCCGTCACGCTAATCAAAGTTTCATTGTTGCTCGAACTAATACTAAGTTGATCGAAACTCAAATCCGAATTTAACTCAATTAAGTCCTCGCCTTTGCGGAAATCAGTAATAATGTCGCTACCCAAACTTTGATTTAGGAAAAATACATCACTTCCCGAACCGCCGCTCAAAGTATCGTCCCCAACATCGCCGCTAAGGAAATCGTCCCCAGTACCGCCGCTGAGAATATCATTGCCTTTCCCCCCGTACATGGTATCGTTACCGATGTCGCCACAGATCGCATCATTTTCATTGTCGCCGAACAGCAAGTCGTTGCCCTCAGCGCCATCGAGACTGTCGTTTTCTTTGCCGCCGTAAAGCGTGTCATTTCCTTGGAAGCCAAAACTCAGGTCTGCACCTTCATTGCCAAAGGCAATATCGTTGCCGTTTCCAGCATTAATTGTGTCATTTCCTAAGTTGCCTAAAATGTAGTCCTGGCCATCTTCACCCAGCAAGATATCGTCATCTTGGGCGCCAAAAATGCTGTCGTTGCCACCGCCGCCGGCAACAGTATCATTGCCGATATCTCCCCTCAAAAAGTCGGATCCATCGCCACCAACAACAGTGTCATTATCCTTGCCAGCGTAGATGGTATCGTTGCCAGCGTCGCCTTGAATGAAATCGGTGCCTTCATTGCCAAAGATTGAATCGTTATCGGCACCGCCATCAATGTTGTCATTGCCGCCCATACCGTAGAGAGTCTCATTCCCAGCCAGCCCGTTAATTGACTGATTTTGGCTGCTGCTGATGATGAAATCATCAGTTTCACCGCCGTTGATAGTTTGCGAGACGGGGTTGGGAGTCATGGTGGCAGAGTTGAATTCCGGGACACTGACTCCATCGAATAGGCAATCATCTGCAGGCGGTGTAGGCGGCGTTGGTTCAGGTGTAGGCGGCGTTGGTTCAGGTGTAGGCGGCGTTGGTTCAGGTGCAGGCGGCGTTGGTTCAGGTGCAGGCGGCGTTGGTTCAGGTGCAGGCGGCGTTGGTTCAGGTGCAGGTGTAGGCGTTGGTGCAGGTGCAGGTGTAGGAGTGGGAGTCGGTGTCGGAGTATTGGTGAATTCAAAAGCGCCGATATCAACGATCGTACTTCCGTTACCATCACCATCTTGAGGGCGACTCACACCGCGCTGATCCTCCGCCGGCGCGCCCGCAACAGTACCGGTATCAATTGCCGGACTTCCTGCTAGCAGCGGCAGCACAAAAGTACCGTTAATCTTTTCCAAAAGACCGAGTTTCGCATCGACGATCTTCACATTTGCCGTAACATTATTGTCGTTAAGGTCCCCCGTCGTGAGTTTAACGGGAAATTGTAGATTATTTCCCCCGTCAATTAGTTCCCGTCCAGTTTGCTGCTTGAGCTTAAAAGGATTACCCGCCGTATTGCTATCAAAAATCGAATTCTTCACAGTAATTGGCTGTTTTCCAGGATTGTTAAAGGTAGCAATAGCTCCCGAATACTCCCCAGCGCTATTCTTAGCAAAAGTCGAATTGACGATGTTAGTCGAAAAGGAATCTTTGTTACCGACAACCATTCCCCCGCCCTGGTTAGCAGCACTGTTGCCGAAAAAGGTACTATTAAAAATACTGACATTTCCCTCTTCTCCTAACCACAAACCGCCACCGTTGTCATCAGCTTTATTATTAGCAAATGTGCAGTTTGTCACGGTCAAATCGACATTTCCGTGACGGACTCCTCCTCCAGAACCGCCTTTACCTGATGAATCCTTGACAGCTTGGTTATTAATAAAAGTGCTGTTTTCTAAAACGACTTTATCTTGGAAATAACCAAACAAAAAGGCGGCTCCTCCTTCTGCTGTCCCGATATTGCCATCAAAAACGCTGTTGCGGATAGCAATATTTCCGGCAACAGAACCAGGGGTTGCATTGGGCCCCGAAGCATTAGCGCCATCGACGTAAACTGCCCCGCCAACGCCTTTATTTGTGCGGTTGCCGGTGAATTTAGAGTTTTCGATCGTCAAGCTGCCCAACAGGTTATTAACAGCTCCGCCGTAGCTGCCTTTGTTGTCGGTAAATTCGCTATCTCTGATAGTCAGAGAACCACCGCTTTTAGTTGCGATCGCGCCGCCACCGCGTTCGGTATTGCTAGCCAAAGAACCGTCATTGCCGCTAAACTTGCTGTTAATTACAGTCGTCGTGCTGCGGAAACCCGTGTAAATGCCGCCGCCGAGACCGGCAACATTATTGTTGACTTGACAATTGTCTAAAGTTAAAGTGCTGTTACCTCCCGTTTGAATGCCGCCGCCGCTGCTAGTTGCCTCATTATTCGCATCGGTTCCAGAAACTTTGCCGTTGGCAACAATCAGGTTTTTTAGAGTAACATTGGTTGAACCTTCGATCAGGATCACCCGCGAAGTGTTGTTGCCACTGATGGTTAAATTGCTAGCACCAGTTGCATCAATTGTCAAGTTTTTATT
This sequence comes from Microcoleus sp. C2D2, assembly GCF_036702495.1. NCBI lineage: Bacteria > Bacillati > Cyanobacteriota > Cyanophyceae > Oscillatoriales > Microcoleaceae > Microcoleus > Microcoleus sp. C2D2. Next base: position 89,550 of record NZ_JAUBTO010000002.1, read on the forward strand.
TATGACAAGTTGACCGTTCGAGAGAGTAATTGTTTGGCTGGCAAGACTGGAGGCAAATTGAATGGTATCGCCGGCTGCTGCGGAGGCGATCGCATCTCTCAAGGAACCGGGCCCGCTATCATTATTGTTGGTAACGGTAACAGTCCCCAAAGTCCCTCGGTAATCCGCCATTGCTTCTGGAGTCAAGGCTAGCGGTGCTTCAATATCCCCTGTGGCAAACTCCAAATTCCAGTTACCACTGCGGCCAGTGCGGTCTGTAGATGCTGCAATGTCAGCCCCGGTTAACTCACCCAGGCGATCGACAAAATCCCTCCCGGAACCTGCAGCAACACAGCAACCGTAAAGCACGATATCAGCTTTTTCGCTCAGTGCATTTCGCCACCCTTGCAACAGATTTTCATATTGCTGCAAATTATCCGAATTCAACGTCGCAGAACCTAGCTGCAAGCTGCCAGAATTGCCGTGAGAAAAAATGTGAACTTGGTCTACAGTTCCTCCAGCAGCAGCGATTGTTTGCAGTTTTGCAGTAATTTGCTCGACTCCGTTGCCATTTTTATCTAATATGATTGTCTCGGTACCGGGAAGTACGCCGCCCACAAGACTTTGATAGTCATCTAAGTCTGAGCCAATGAAGACAATAGATTTAGGAAGAGAATTGCGGATAACAGATTGTGAATCTATACTGGCAAAAATCGAACTCATTTTGCATCACCATGAGAATCTTTAATATTTGCTGTAGATTCACCTTAAAAGCAGAAGGTTAGAGATGCTGAAGGCAGCAAGCAGAATGAAGACCTCAGCGATAAACCTGGGGAATTCCAATTAAGGAAAAAAGTTCCTTGTTCTGCATTATTGAAATCCGGTACCTGTATCCGGACGCAGGTTTTGATCTGTTGCGACTGCGAGTTTGATAGCGATTAACGGCAGATGATGTAATGTAAACAGTCTTGAACGCAGAAACTCTTTATTGCAAGTTTGGAATGCGCACCTTACCGATATAAGTAGCGCATCAATATTTTATTTGAGCAGAGTAAATTTAAAAAAGATGTCGGAGGCTCCGAATTTCTAATAATTACTCTAGCTAGGGCTTTATACATTCGCTTTACCTAAAACCCGGAAATCTAGAGCAAAGCTTGGTTAAATTTCTGGTGGGGTGACAACCCCGCCAGAACCCAGATAGCGTCAGGTGTTGACCTACTTGTGGTAAAAAAAGATAGGAGTTATGGAAGTTACGTTACCAACGACCTATCAAAAAATATGCTACCGCTATTTTATCAGACGCATCTCCAACAACACTTAACTCGTGCTCAGTTTTTAGTATTAGGCATCTTGCTCAATCTCCTGCAATCGTCCAGGCAAGTGGAGTTGGAGCCATGAGCCTCTGCGTTTCCCTACCCCATTACCACGCCCCTTTCAGCGTCGGAAATTACAGAGGTTATTGAATTTGGCTCAACTAACAATCAGTCAGATTTGGTATCTCTTCATCACTTATTAGTTAACTACCTATTGCCAAGTGGGTCAGACTTTATCAATTGCGATCGCACCTGGCAGGGGTTAGATCGATATACTCTTGGTTTGCCTGGTGTGCCATTCGAGAGCTATCCCTTTATTCTGGTAACTGTTACCTAAGCTAGTCCGTAGCAATGTAACTGAGCAAAGGGATGCGATCGCAAAAATTTTACCGCTATTGAAAGATTATAAAGTAGTAGTTATATCGTTTCCGGTTGGAGGGGAATAATAAAGTCAAAGTCAATAATTCCACATTCCCCCACTGCCAACGGACGACGGACGACGGACGACTCCCCATCATTCCGGTTGCATGGGAATGATAAAGTCAAGGTCAATAATTCCACATTCCCCCACTGCCGACGGACGACTCCCAACGGACCATCATTCCGGTGTAACCGGAATTGATATCAGACTGAAATGCTCGCTCGTGTATCAAAACCGAACCTCAGATACGGGAAGCATTGAATGAGGTAGGATTGGTTCCCCGAATCTCTCTCTATTTCTCTTGAGTCAAAGTCCGAAAAACTCAACCGGTAGGGGGATTTGATGTAGCTTGTAAATGGAAAACGAAATATCGAGGGGTATCCGTTAAGGAGGGTTGGTTTATTAGACCTCTTGCAAAAGTCCTTCTCATAAATTTATAGGACGGGCAAGATGCCCATCCCACAAGAGTTATTTTTTTTTGTGGGATGGGCATCTTGCCCGTCCTAGTTATTTTTGCAAGAGGTCTATTCTGACAAATTTAGGCTCTTTCAAGAGTGCGCTCGCCGCCTATCCGAAGCAGATGGGAATTGAAGAAATGTGCCGAGATTATAAAACTGGAGGCTATTATTTAGAGGCAACAGCCTTAAAAGGTCAGCGAGTGATGGCCTTAAATTTATTAATAGCACTTGCCTATAGTAGTGCTGTCATGCAAGGGACAACTCTCTTGCATGAAATCGGTTACAGAGTATATTGTTCGTCATAAAGAGTCCAAAAGAAAGTATCCAAGACCGAGTAGCTTTGAGACTGGTCTAGATAGCCAACAATGGCTAACATACCTGGACAAATAGGCCGGATAGATTAAGCGAGTTAATGACATTAACCCCGAATAAACGCTACTTTTACCAACGGGGGATGAGGGCTGTAAGTCAGATTCAGTCTAGCTCTTAGCCCTCTTTGTCACCCCCCCCCAGGTGAATTTTACCTGTTTGCCCGATCGCAAAAACTTCCAAAAAATCCGAAATTTAGTTTTTGAGAAAGCTTGCTTTATTCGGGCGGTACCCGTTGTACACCCTACCAGATGTTCCGCCTCTGCTAAGGTGCTTATGGCACACCCTACCAGAGGCAGTTACATTTTTACCTCAACGCAATCGCTAGCGGTGAAACTACCGGGCGTAACACCGTTAAGCTTCGCTAACAATTGATTGGTGTCCCTCACGGTAATCAAAGTTTGATTGTTGCTCGAAATAAAACTAAGTTGATTGTAACTAAAACCGGAAGGTAACCCAATTAAGTCCTCGCCTTTGCGGAAATCAGTAATAATGACGCTACCCAAACCTTGATTTAGGAAAAATACATCCTTTCCCGAACCGCCGGTCAAAGTATCCTCCCCATCATCGCCGCTGAGGAAATCGTTCCCAGCACCGCCGCTGAGGATATCATTACCATTACCACCGTAAAGGATATCGTCATCGGTGTCGCCGCACAGCACATCGTTTCCATCGTCGCCTAACAGGAAGTCCTTGCCCTCACCGCCATCGAGACTGTCGTTTTCTTGGTCGCCGTAAAGCGTGTCATTTCCTTGGAAGCCAAAAATCAGGTCTGCACCTTCATTGCCAAAGGCAATATCGTTGCCATTTCCAGCATTAATTGTGTCATTTCCTAAGTTGCCCTCAATGTAGTCGTCGCCATCTTCACCGAGCAACATATCGTCATCTTTGCCGCCAAAAATGCTGTCGTTGCCACGGCCGCCGACAACAGTATCCTTGCCGATCTCTCCCGTCAAAAAGTCCTCGCCATCGGAGCCAAGAACAGTGTCATTATCTTTGCCGGCGTGGATGCTATCGTTGCCCGCGCCGCCTTGGAGGAAATCGTTGCCTTTATTGCCGAAGAGCAAGTCGTTACCTGCACCGCCTTCGATGTTGTCATTGCCGCCGAGAGCGTAAATAACATCGTTGCCGGCAAGTCCGTTAATCAACCAGTTCATGCCGCCGGCGATGATGTAATCGCCATCCTTACCGCCGTTGAGAGTTTCTGCGACGGGGTTGGGGGTGAGGGCAGCAGAGTCGAGAGCCGGGGGGGTGAGCTCATCTAGCAGGCAATAATCCGAGGCCGGTGTCTCAGTTGGAATCGGAGTCGGTGGTGTAGTCGGTGCAGGAGTCGGAGCCGGAGTCGGTGCGGGAGCCGGTGCCGGTGCGGGAGCCGGTGCCGGTGCGGGAGCCGGTGCCGGTGCGGGAGCCGGAGTCGGTGCGGGAGCCGGTGCCGGAGCCGGTGCTGGAGCCGGTGCCGGAGCCGGTGCTGGAGCCGGTGCTGGAGCCGGAGCCGGTGCTGGAGCCGGAGCCGGTGCTGGAGCCGGAGTCGGTGCTGGAGTCGCAGTCGGTGCTGGAGCCGGAGCCGGTGCTGGAGCCGGTGCTGGAGCCGGAGCCGGTGCTGGAGCCGGAGCCGGTGCTGGAGCCGGAGCTGGTGCTGGAGCCGGAGCCGGTGCGGGAGCCGGTGCGGGAGCCGGAGCTGGTGCTGGTGCTGGAGCTGGTGCGGGAGCCGGAGCCGGTGCGGGAGCCGGAGCTGGTGCGGGAGCCGGAGCCGGTGCTGGAGCCGGTGCTGGTGCGGGAGCCGGAGCCGGTGCGGGAGCCGGAGCCGGTGCGGGAGCCGGAGCCGGTGCGGGAGCCGGAGCCGGTGCGGGAGTCGGAGTCGGTTCTGGAGGGCGACCCGAACCGGACGGAGGGGTCGCCGGCGCGATCGCACCAATACCTTTGTTAATTACCGGACTTGTGGCTAGCAGGGGCCTGACTAAAGTGCCGTTGAGGTTTTGCAAAGGGGCGAGTAACGGGTCTGCGATCGAAACCTTTGGGGTCACATTAGTATCGTGAGCCACATTCGACGTCTGTTTAGCGGGAAATTGAATATTGTTTCCCCCGTCAAGTAGCGCCCCTGTCGTGTGCTGCCAAATTTTATAAGGATTAGCTGCCGTATTCCTATCAAAAATCGAATTTTTGACAGTAATTGGCGATTTCACAAGACTGCCAAAAACACTAATACCTCCCCCATATTGACCAGCAGTATTATTAGCAAAAGTGGAATTAGTGATGTTAGTCCAAAAGGAATCGTACCTAACGACAACCAATCCTCCACCCTGATTAGCAGCGCTGTTGCCGGAAAATGTACTGTTAAGAATGGTGGTATTTCCCTCTTCTCCTAACGACATAGCGCCGGCGTGATCCAGGGCTGTGTTGTTGACAAAGGTGGTGTTTATCACACTCAAATCCGTATTGCCGTGGCGGACAGCGCCTCCAGTACCTCCACTTCCCGATTTATTTTTAACAGCTTTATTGTTAATAAAAATGCTATTTTCCAAAACCATCTTATCTTTAGAATAGCCAAATAAAAATGCTGCTCCTCCTTCTCCCGCTCCGATATTGCTATCAAAAGTGCTGTTGCGGATGACAATATTTCCGGGAACAGGGCCAGGCATTGAATTCGGGCCGGAAGCATTAGCACCATCCACGTAAACTGCCCCGCCTGGGCCTTGATCTGTCACGTTGCCGCTGAATTTACTGTTTTCGATCGTCATGCTGCCCAACAGGTTATTAATAGCACCGCCGTAGCCGCCTTTGTTATTTGTAAATTCGCTATCTCTGACAGTCAGCTCACCCCCGCTTTTAGTGCCAATCGCGCCGCCACCGCGTTCGGTATTCTTCGCTAGCGAACCGTCATTGCCGCTAAACTTGCTGCCAATTACAGTCGTCTTGCTGCGGAAACCCGCGTGAATGCCGCCGCCCAAACCGGCAACATTATTATTGACTTCGCAATATTCTAAAGTTAAAGTGCTGTAACCTTCCGTTCGAATGCCACCACCCGCGCTAGTTTTCTCATTATTCGCATCGGTTCCAGGAGCTTTGCCGTTGGTAATAATCAGGTTTTTTAGAGTAACATTGGTTGAACCGTCGATCAGGAACACCCGCGAAGCATTGTTGCCGCTGATGGTCATTTTTCCAGCACTAGATCCATCAATTATCACGTCTCTTTTAAGGAAAAGTTCACCGTTCGAGAGAGTAATTTTTTGATTGGCAAGACTGGGGGCAAATGTAATCGTATCGCCGGCCGCTGCGGAGGCGCACGCATTTCTCAAGGAACCGGGCCCGCTATCATTATTGTTGGTAACGGTAATAGTCCCTAAAGTCCCTCGGTAATCCGCCATTGCTTCTGGAGTCAAGGCTAGCGGTGCTTCAATATCCCCTGTGGCAAACTCCAAATTCCAGCTACCACCGCGGCCAGTGCGATCGCTAGATGCTGCAATATCAGCCCCGGTTAACTCGCCCAGGCGATAGACAAAATCCCTCCCCGAACCCGCAGCAACATAGCAACCGTAAAGCACAATATCTGCTTTGTCGCTCAGCGCATTTCGCCACCCTTGCAACTGGCTTTCATATTGCGGCAAATTATCCGAATTCAACGTCGCAGAACCAAGCTGCAAGCTGCCAGAATTGCCGTGAGAAAAAATGTGAACTTGGTCTACAGTTACCCCCGCAGCAGCAATTGTTTGCAGTTGCGCAGTAATTTGCTCCACTCCGTTGCCATTTTTATCTAAAATGATGATCTCTGCACCGGGAAGCACGCCGCCCGCAAGAGTTTGATAGTCATCTAAGCCGGAGTCAATGAAGACAATAGATTTAGAACGAGAATTGCGGAGAACAGATTGTGCATCAATGTTAGTGGCAAAAGTTGAGTTCATTTTGTATACCAATGAGAATGTTTACTATTTGCTGGTAGATTCACTTTGAAAGCTGAAGGCACCAGATGCAGAAGGCAGCAGGCAGGATTAAAACCTCAATGATAAATCTGGGAAATTAAATTTTATGGAAATTTTTATTTTTCTCCCTGAATGCATCCGAGACTTGTATCCATAATCACCTTTTGCTCTGTAAGGATAACGATTGCGAGTTTTCTAGCAATTAACCGCAGAGGATGTCATGTAAATATTCCAGGACGCAGAACCTATATATTGCAGGTTTGCAATGCGCACCTTACCGATATAAGTAGCGCATTAAACCATTTTTTTGCCTGAGTCGTGGTAAATCCAAAAAACATATCTGCGGTTCCGAATTCCTGAGAATTGCTTTAGCCAGTACATCATACATTCGCCTTATCAACAACCAAGTAACCTGGATCACAGCTTGGTGCTTGGTTAATCGGAACTTACCCCCGGCTCCTCAGGTTCCGTGGAGAGCTATCGCCCACGAGCTATAGGTTTCCCCCATTTGAGAGTACCGCAGTCGCAGTCATGTCAATTCAGATTTTCTTCAGATTGTTGGGTGGAAAGTGTGAGAAAATGATAATAATCCGCCTCAAAAAAGCCCCCAACCGCAATTCCCCACCCGCCGCCCTCTTGCGTCAGTCCTATGGATAGGATGGCAAAGTACGCAAGCGCACCCTAGCTAACCTCTCTAAATTGCCGGATGATGCCATCGAAGGGCTGAGAGTTTTGCTAATACGGCGACGCCGCTATTTATAACTTAGAATCCGTTTTTGAGATCCAACGTTCCCTATCTCACGGTCACGTCGCCTCCGTGTTACGCACACTCAAAAATATTGGACGCGAATCACTAATTAGCCATCGAGCAAGTCGCCAAGGAGAGTTAGTCACCGCGATGCGCGGTGGCTGGAATTATCCACCCCGCTGCCAAAGCGAGCTACGGCTCGCGGACTATCCACAGATACAGTCAGCAGCACACTCTCAGAAATCTTAAAAGTTCAAGATGCACACTCTGACGAGCTTTATAAAGCAATGGATGCGTTGGGTGAACGACAACAGGAAATCGAACAAAGTTTAGCCGCCAAACACCTGTGTGATGGTAGCTTAATTCTCACCAGATGTGACTTCCACTTATTTTGAGGAACCTGTCCCATCGCCCGATACGGCTATTCGCGGGACAAGAAAAAAGGGAAATTACAAATCATCTTCGGATTACTCTGTGACGCCGCTGGATTTCCTATCGCCGTAGAAGTCTTTGAAGGTAATATCAACGATGCTAAAACTTTAAGCCCTATACTGGAAAAAGTCCGGGAGCGGTTTGGGATTAAACGGGTAGTCTTGGTGGGCGATCGAGGTGTACTTACTTGGGCGCCAATAGAAGAAGAGTTGAAGGGGAGAGAAGATTTAGACGCTGATTACCGCGTTAAGAGTACCGCAAGTCCGAGAGTTGGTCGAACACTCTTGTGATACAACTGTCGCTGTTCTCTTGCAAGCGATTTAGCTTCTATCCAATCACCGGATTATCCAGGAGAGAATTTAATCCCCTGTCGGAATCCGTTTTTAGCATCTTTACGAGCCGCCACCTCAGAAGCACTGCTACAAGCAACAGAGAAAGAATTAGATAAAATTGTCGCAGATCCAACACCCTCGAATCGTCGGCTGGTGGGAGCAGAAAAATTTGGGGTGAGAGTGGGGAAAATTATCAATCGCTACAGTGTACCAAAGCATTGTCTTCTCTTGATTACCGACAACAGTTTGAGTTACGAGCGCAATAGTGAGAAAATTGAAGCAGAAGCGCATTTAGATGAAATGTATGTAATTCGTACTTCAGTCTGTGCCGAGGTATTAGATGACTCTGAAACCGTGAAAGCCTATAAGAGTTTGTCCCAAGTCGAGCAGGCATTTCGCTGTTATAAAACTATCGATTTGAATATGCGTCTGATTTATCACCGCGCCAGCCCTACGGGGTACGATCGCACCTGTTTTGATGTTTGTTGGCTGATTACGCGGAATGGCATATGTGGAGCAAGATTAGCACCGTTGCTGTTTGAGGATGAGGAGTGGTTAGATACCGGGCGAGTCTGGTTCGGTGGTTGTCCCGGTTAAATCTGATATCAAGTCCGGATGATTAGTTATAATTAAGCCGAAAAGGGGTTTGAGGGACCAGTCCGATGCGTGAGTGCGATCGCACGTGGCTGCCAAACACGGTTCATCCAGTTGCCGGCTCCTGTTAAATCTGCTGTTTGTAACCCGCGATTACCAACAATAAATTGTGTTGATTGTCGTGAGCGGACCCTGTCTGGTCTGGTAAAGAAGACCCTCAAACTCGCTAAAATTTGTTGCTGGCACTCACGCCCTGGGGCTGGGGAAAGAGAGACTTCTTCGCTATTGCACATGAGGAGCGATTAAGCTGCCCGGCGTTCTCGGCCACCAGTAATATCAATTCCGGTTACACCGGAATTATGGTCCGTTGGGAGTTGTCCGTCGTCCGTGGGGGAATGTGGAATTATTGACCTTGACTTTATCATTCTCATCCAACCGGAAACGATATAATAGCAAGTTAATCCTTTGATTAAATCGTGCTGTTTCATCAGCTTGCAGGCAACGGTAGACTAAAAGTTCTTCGAGTTCATCTCAGGATACTGGAGAAAAATTGGCAACAACTTCATGGGTGAGAGGCCATAACCGTTGAGCAGGTGGCAATCAGGGTGAGTATGCAGGTAATTCGATTAAATCAATCCCTTCAGGTAGGACTAAATCATTACGGGCTCTGCCAGCCAGCAGAGTCGAGTCTCAGAAGAATCCGTTGGTTTTTTCCCTAGCCTTATTCAGCAGCAAATTCCGCTAAAACCGATTAAATACAGAAGTTTTCACACAGGGTAGAATCCACCAATATGTTTCACCTTCAGCTGGATGTACAAACCCATATAACCACATCCATTGATACAGCACTTCCGGATGTTATGAGATACAATAGAATCGACTAAAAATAATATTATACCAATGAAAGCATACTCAGTAGATTTGCGCTCCTTTCATAGTAGCAGCCCATTTAGAACAGAAGCTGTCGATCAGAAAAACAGCAGAAATATTTGCCGTGAGTAAAAGCTTAGTTCAAAAACTTGTCAAGCAACAAAAAATAGAGGGTAATTTACAGCCGAAACCCAGGGGTAAACCGAGATACAGTTATTTGAATAATGCGTCAACTGAATTAAGAGAAATAGTGGCAGCACATTCCGATGCAACGTTGGTAGAATTGTGTGAGTTATTCGCCCAAAAGACAGGAAATTGGGTAGGTAGAACAGCAATGTGTAGCGCGTTACAAAAGTTGGGATTAAATCTAAAAAAAAAACAGTTAGTCGTAGCCAAGCAGGCACAGAAAGAGTCATGAAGTTAAGGTTAGAGTATTGGGAAAAAGTCAATAATATCGAGCCCAAAAATTTAGTATTTTTAGATGAGACTGGAGTTTTGCTAGGTTTAAGACGAACTCATGCACGCTCGAAGGAACTAGAGCCTCGGGAGTAAAACCTTTTTATCGAGGGAAAAAAGTCACAGTAATTGGTGCAATTACTCTCCCGGAAGTAGTGGCATTAATGACAATAGATAACTCGATGGATAGCCAAGCATTTGAAGTATTTACCCTTGAAATGTTTGGTCCCACGATTGTGGTCGGGAGCCGTAGTAGTTATGGATAATTTACCCGCTCATAAACTAGCTTCTATTAAGCCTATGATTGAAGCTGTGGGTTCTTCTATATTGTGTTTGTCCCCCTACTCTCCTGATTTTAATCCGATTGAATTATGGTGGTCTCAGCTTAAATCTTTGTTGCGACAGTTTTCACCAACCACTACTAAAATGGTTGACACCATAATTGCTGTGGCTCTTGACTTAATGAATCCCAAACATCTCAAAAACTGGTTTACTAATTGCTGCTACTGTACCTCATAACATCCGGAAGTGCTGTACTTTTGTTGGTAGGTAGCTCACGGCTGTTCTGGCAACGGTATCCACCTCCTTTCTTCGTCGGGGATGAAGGCCCAATCTGTGTTCATCCATAATCCAAACTTCTCTCTCAGCATTTGGATATTGAGCTGGGAAAAAGTAGGGCCGGGCCTGAAGTTTTTTTTCCAATTTTCAAGTTCGATTGGGTCTGCTTCCCGAAGCTCAGGTCGAGTCACACGTAGACGAAAAGTCATTTGTTTTAGGTATAACCTGTTACTTGAGATACCTCCAAAGCCGTCAAACCTGTTGCCAACAACCAAATTATTTGGTAATGACCCAGTTCCATTGGCGGCGTTGCTTGACGGTAACGGGAAAACAGTTCTTCGATACCTAAGTGGCGATCGAGCGCCATAGGTTTTGGCCAAAGCTCAGATGCACTGTAAAGATTCCATCTTTATTATAAGTCATTACCCGGACATGATATGAGACTCCAGCGAAACGGAAAGCTGCAACGAAACGCACTTCTGAACGTTTTCCGGTTCAAAATTTTCGGATATTGCTGATGAATTTGGGGACGATTACTAAAAATCGAGTGTAGCCTAAATTAGGGGGTGTTTCGGTTAGTTTTGATAAGCTGACGACGCCGATTTCTTTGCTGCAGAGAGCCTTCGATTTACAGGGGGTTTCACTGACATTGCAGTCATGTATCGGGCGAGGGATCTCATCCCGATTCCCCCACTGATGGGGGTTTGCTTGGAGGTTTAATATCGCGCGGGGCAAGGTCCGGTTAATTTAACTTGTTTTCCAAATCGCAAAAACTTCGGAAAAATCCGAAATTTAGTTGTTGAGAAAGCTTGCTTTATTCGGGCGGTGCTGATGGCGCACCCTACCCGATGTTGCGCCCGTAGTAAGGTGCTGATGGCGCACCCTACCCGATGTTGCGCCGTAGTAAGGTGCTGATGGCGCACCCTACCAGAGGCAGTTAGATTGTTACCTGAGTGAAATCGCTAGCGGTGAGAATACCGGGCGCAACACCGTTAAGCTTCGCTAACAATTGATTGGTGTCCGTCACGGTAATCAAAGTTTGATTGTTGCTCGAACTAAAACTAAGTTTATCGAAACTCCAATCGGTAATTAACCCAATTAAGTCCTCGCCTTTGCGGAAATCAGTAATAATGACGCTACCCAAACTTTGATGATTTAGCAGAAATACATCATTTCCCGAACCGCCCATCAAAGTATCGTCCCCAACATCGCCGCTGAGGAAATCGTTCCCAGCACCGCCGCTGAGGATATCATTACCCTTACCACCGTACAAGGTATCGTTATCGGTGTCGCCCCACAGCACATCGTTTCCATGGCCGCCTAACAGCAAGTCGTTGCCCTCACCGCTATCAAGACTGTCGTTTTCTTTGTCGCCGTAAAGCGTGTCATTTCCTTGGAAGCCAAAAATCAGGTCTGCACCTTCATTGCCAAAGGCAATATCGTTGCCGTTTCCAGCATTAATTGTGTCATTTCCTAAGTTGCCCTCAATGTAGTCGTCGCCATCTTCACCCCACAACATATCGTCATCTTTGCCGCCAAAAATGCTGTCGTTGCCACCGCCGGCGGCAATAGTATCATTGCCGATATCTCCCATCAAAAAGTCGGATCCATCGGAGCCAAGAACAGTGTCATTATCTTTGCCGCCGTAGATGGTATCGTTGCCCGCGTCGCCTTGGAGGAAATCGCTGCCTTTATTGCCGAAGAGCAAGTCGTTACCTTCACCGCCGATGATGTTGTCATTGCCGCCGAGAGCGTAAATAACATCGTTGCCGGCAAGTCCGTTAATCAACCAGTTCATGCCGCCGGCGATGATGTAATCGCCATCGTTACCGCCGTTGAGAGTTTCTGCGACGGGGTTGGGGGTGATGGCAGCAGAGTCGAGAGCCGGGGGGTTGAGCTCATCTAGCAGGGAATAATCCGAGGCCGGTGTCTCCGTTGGAGTCGGAGTCGGTGCTGGAGTCGGAGTCACTGGTGGAGTCGGAGTCGGTGCTGGAGTCTCAGTTGGTGCTGGAGTCGGAGTCGGTGCTGGAGTCTCAGTCGGTGCTGGCGCCGGAGTCGGTGCAGGAGTCTCAGTCGGTGCAGGAGTCTCAGTTGGTGCTGGAGTCGGAGTCGGTGCAGGAGTCTCAGTCGGTGCTGGCGCCGGAGTCGGTGCAGGAGTCTCAGTCGGTGCTGGCGCCGGAGTCGGTGCTGGCGCCGGAGTCGGTGCAGGAGTCTCAGTCGGTGCAGGAGTCTCAGTCGGTGCTGGCGCCGGAGTCGGTGCAGGAGTCTCAGTCGGTGCTGGAGTCGGAGTTGGCGCCGGAGTCGGAGTCGGTGCTGGCGCAGGAGTCGGTGCAGGAGTCGGTGCAGGAGTCGGAGTTGGCGCCGGAGTCTCAGTCGGTGCAGGAGTCGGAGTTGGCGCCGGAGTCGGAGTTGGCGCCGGAGTCGGAGTTGGCGCCGGAGTCGGAGTTGGCGCCGGAGTCGGTGTCGGTGTCGGGACGACAGTACCTGCGAATTCAAAAGAGCCGCTGTCCACGATCGCACCTGGAATTATGTCGCCATCTTGAGGACGACTGACGCCGCGCTGATCTGTAGCTGGTGCGCCAATTGCAATCCCTTTATCAATTGCCGGACTTCCTGCCAGCAGCGGTCTGACTAAAGCGCCGTTAATGTTTTGCAAAGAGTCGAGTAAGGGGTCTGCGATCGTAATACTTGCGGTCGCATTGTAATCGTTGGAGCTAGTGGTTTTTTTGACCGGCCACTGAAAATTGCCTCCTTTGTCGGTTAATTCGCTGCTGGTGTGCTGCTGAATGCCATACGGATTCCCGGACGTGTTATTGGAAAAAATCGTGTTTTGGACGCTGACAGGCTTACCTTCGGCGGCTGAGATACCTCCGCCAGCCCCGCTGGCGTAATTGTCGGCAATCGTATTGTTGACAATAGTTGTGGGGGCATAAAGAGCCATTGCACCGCCGACAAAGCCAAAGCTATCAACAGCAGTATTAGTAACCTTGTTGCCAGAAAAAGTGCTGTTGGTAATTGTGGTAGGTGTATCGATGACCCAAAGGGCGCCACCTTGAACGGGAGCTTTATTGCCAGTAAATGTGGTATTCGAGATGGTAAATCCCTGGTTGTTGCCGTTGTTCATTTGCACCAAAGCGCCGCCAATTCCGCCGTTGCCGCCGCCGGGAAGCGGCAGAACTTCGTTGTTTTCGAAGAGGCTATCTGCAAGAGTTACGCTGTCTCCAGGGGCGGTATACAGGTAAGCTGCTCCGCCTTCGCCCCGGCCTTTGTTGTCTTTAAATTCGCTTTTGGTAATCTTAATTGTGCCGGAAGACTCGTTAGTAGAACTGGCTCTGTCTGTGTAAAGGGCGCCGCCGAAACCCCTTAAAAAAGGATTGCCGCTGCCTGTGGCGTAAACGCCTGCGGTGGTGTCGTTGCCAATAAATCGCGAGTTCTCAATTGTTAGTTTGCCGTTTAGGCTATTAATTGCCCCGCCGTTAATTCCCTTGTTGTTGATGAAGTCGCTGTTGCGCACGGTCAGGTTTTTAGGGCTGACAAAAGCAATAGCCCCAGCACCGCGTTCGTCGTTGCCTGCGGTGGCATTATTTTCGGTGAACTTACTGTTGGTAACGGTCAGGCTGCTGTTCCAGCCGAGGTACATTGCACCGCCGCCTTTATCGGCAACGTTGTTGGTAAACTGAACGTTTTCTACGGTCATCAATACTTCGTCAGTTGTAAAGATTGCCCCACCGTTCTCCGCCGTTTTGCCGTTGATAATAGCGAGGTTTTTGACAGCAAAATTGGTAGCAGTCACAACGTTGGCATTGACATAAAAGACGCGGGATGCGTTGTTACCGCTGATGGTTAAACCCGGTGCTGCGGCGCCGTCGATGGTGATGTTTTTGCCAACGGGAATATCGAGTTGACCGTTGGTGAGGGTAATGGTTTTGCGGGCTAAAAGTGGATCGAAGGTAATTGTATCGCCTGCACTAGCGCTGTCGATCGCAGCCCTTAATGAACCGCGCCCGCTCTCGCTATTGTTGACTACCACGATAGTAGCTAAATTACCTTGGTAACTTGCCATAGCCTCGGGTTCCAAGGCTAAGGGAGATTCAATTTTGCCCTTAACAAATTCTAAATTCCAGTCGCCGTCGCGGCCGGTTATGTTGGTGGATGCGGCAACGTCAGCCCCGGTTAATTGACTGAATCGATCGACGAAACGAGCACCTGTACCGGCGGCTACATGGCACCCGTAGAGCATCATGTCTGCTCCTGGGGCTAGTGAAGTATGCCACTTTTCCAACTGGCTTTTGTATTGCTCTATGTTATCTGAATCCAGAGCGGTATTGCCGAGTTGTAGGCTGCCAGAATTGCCGTGAGAAATAATGTGAACCGAGTCTATCGCTCCGTTAGTAGAGGCGTAGTTTTCAAGTTCAGAGGTGATTTGTTCGATGCCGTTTTTGGTGCGATCGACTATTACTACCTGCTGTCCAGGCAGCACTCCCGCTGCAATTGACTCGTAATATTCCACGGCAGAGTCAATGAAGACTAAGGAGCGCAGTGGCCGTTTTTTTAAAAAAAATTGTGAGTTAACTTGAGCGAATTTAGAACTCATATTCGATACTCCATTAAGGACTTTACTAGTAGATATACCCGGGAGCCATCTCATCAGGCTTATGTGATTACATCTTAACACCACATTTCGAGCTGCGGCCATCTTAAAATATATTTTTTTTCATCTATTTTTATCCGCATTAATTTTTTAGTGGTGTTACCCAATGGGATTTTTGACCGTTACAGATGAGAAACAACTGCCAAATTTATCGTGAATTTTTAAATAAATTCAGCTTCTACTATCCGGATTCTTTCAGCCTTATTTGGCTAACTGTAGCCATCATTTCACGCCTTAGGAAATGGTGTAGGTAAATTCCCCCTGAATAACCAATCTGAACTATATTTAGTAGTTTTCATTTGAGCGTGTAATTTTAGGTAGAGGGAAACGGTACTGCCATTTTTCGTGTCAACAATCGCCTAAAACCCTTGATAAATATCGCTTTTACCTAAGTCTATATCCCCCTCGAATTCCCCTTAATAAGGGGAGTAGGGGTTGACTTTGCAGACTCTTGTCCCACCCCCTACTCCCGGACGCTACGCAGGCGCCGGAGGGATATAAGTTTAATAGTCAAACAGCAGTCTGTGACTGAGTTAGAAGTTAAGTTGACACCAATGGGGACTACCGTTTCCCTACCTCTATTTCCTCCCATGGAAAACTGAATTATGTACATTTTGAAGAATTATATATGCTTTCAAGCTGCTAGATTTTCGATACACTAAAATACTGATTCCAAGTGGGTTTCGTCGCAATTCCTAACAGGCAAAACACTCTCATATTAAGTGCCAGTTAATCGCTGGCAATCAACGGGTTGGTGTGCTGCCGCGGACACTTTGAGGACTGCCGCCCTCACTACAAACGTAACTATACTTATTCACGAGGAGTGGAGATGATTGCAGATTGAGGCGCGCTCAAATCGTTGATTTCGATCGCGCCTGGGTTGCCTAATTACAATTGCATTCATACCAGTTCCGCTCCGCACGCTCCACACCCTCAATTGCATCACTCTCCTTATTACCAAACCGCCGATCGCCCCCACCGCCGTTGCCGAGTGTGCCACTATCTCGATCGGCATAACCCCAACCAAGTCCCCTTTTTTTACTCAGGGAACTCTCCCATTTTGGCAATTGGCTTTTGTATGGTTCGAGGTAATCTGAACAGAGGATAATAGAGCCTAATTGCAGTTTGCCCGATCTACCACCAGAAATTGTGCGAACTTTGTAAGTTTTTCCAACGATACAGGCATTGTGTTGAAGTGCCGAGGTAATTTTCTCGATGCCGTCAGAGTTGGAGTTGAGTAAAATTACTTCATCCCCAGCCAAAATTCCCGAAACAAAATATTCACCGTGATTGCTGGTGGAGTAATGGAAGACAAAGCTTTTGGATGGGGGATTTCGGGATTCCGAGGCGGGATTGGTTTCGGTCATAGAAGTGAAAATATTTTCTACTCCCAAAGGGTATTTAGTGGTAGATATACCCATTGAGTCAGAGTGTCAGAAACTGCCAGCGACCTTGTTTATTTCCCTCATTCTTATTTAACCTGTCTATCAGTTTCCCCTCTTTCTGCTACACTGTCATCCGCGATCGCACGGAATTTATATTCTGCGTGTTTTGCCCTACTACTTCCAGGCCCGCAATTACCGATTCTATATTTTATCGCTGACACCGCTTTAAAAAAAGAATCCAACTCTAGCCCCGTGCTTCAAACCTCGATATTCATCAGTCATTCCCCGTTCTAAAATCTAAAATCTAAAAGGCTATGACAGTTAGTTACTCGGCGGGGAAACTGCACCCATCAAGATTCTGTAGCAGATGGCGGCTTCTTCCCTGCATTGCGCATATTAATAATCTTGTTGAGCGCCTCGAACCAAAAACCAGATCCCATAGAAATAGCTACCCCGCTCAATATCCAACCAAACAATTTTTCCATGAAAGCCGGCCACAATAAATTCCCCTGCCTATCTCGTTCTAACCTGTTCGGTTCGCTCCATCCAAAAGGCAGAGCTACATTATCCAAAGCTCGATCGACATCCTGTTGCACTTTTGTCAGACTGGCTAAATTATCTAATTTAGTGTTAGCATTTTTTTCCACCAACTGCTGAGCGTACAAATTAACAGTCGATCGCAGCATCGAATCCTTCGACAAGCGATTAATAATATTAATGGTATCAGCATTAGCAGCGACAGCGATCGCAGTGCCGAGCAAAATAGCAACCCCTTTTGCATTCCGCTTGTAAACGCCAGAAGCACGCTGCATCGATTGGTCAAACCAAATTTCAATTTCTTTCTGAAACCGCTCCAACTGCTCTTGAGTATCTCCGCCGCCTTTTTCAGCGCGCTGCGCTAAAACATAAAGGCTGCGTTTCAAAGATTCTGGCATAATGTCCCAGGTTTCTTGAATTTGTTTGTAAATCCGACTGTCTTCTTTCAGCTCCATAATTTCTCCTACCGTATCCTGACTTTTCCTAACTGTATTTAACAGATTGCTCAAACTCGGTTGCAGTTGCCCTCGCAGCGCCACGCGCTCAAATTCGCTGTCAAAACGAGCCTTAACAAATGCCATCTGCCTCTGAAATTCTCTACCTACTAGCTCGGTTTCTGGTAGATAAACCTGAGAATCATTAATATAAAACCCCAGCTTTTCAGACATCCGATCCAAGCTGTTGTCCAAACTTCCCAAATCATTTTTATAATCTTCACTAACTCGATTGAACTCCGCAGTCAGCCAGCCCAATTCTTGCTCGATAATCGGTTTAGTAGAGTCCGGGAGATTCAGGCTTTCTCCAATCAGTTTAATTTGTGCCAACTGTAAATTTTTAAATTTCTCCAATCTGGTTTTAGAGATAGAGCTGAGCCAACTAGAAATCTTTAAAGTATCCAAAAGGCTAGCCGAAAAACACTCTGCTGGAATATAAGAAGGCGCAGTGGATTTATTGCCGAAAACATTTTTAGTACCCGTAACTCCGCGGTAAAAGTCCCCCATGCGGTGGGTAACAGAGCGGAATCCCTCTGATAAAACCCCTTTCGCTCCCTGATTCAAATCCTTGATAATCGGATTGGCGTAAATCGCATAAGCTAACTGTGCGACTCGCTGAAATTGCAGGGGATCTTTCGCGCCTTCGCTGCCGCCAGAAATCAGCACTTCGATCGACTTTTTTAAATGTTCCGCCCGCCACTGCAAAACAGTAGCAATCAGTTCCTGAATTTCCGTAGCTAGCAAGCTTAAAGTCAGGTAGATAAACACTAAGCCAATGATAATATCTATAATTACAGGCAAGTTCATGTATTTTCCTAGTCGCAAATAACTGCTTTCTAAGTTTACCTTCAGTTTGGGACGCTCAAAACTCTCTTAACTTATGTCAGAAATCTTTCCATTCCTGGGCAGCAAACCGAAAAATCGCTGGAGTGACAGCTTTACAGACAAACTGTGGATGCTGGCTTTTCTGTTGGCTGCAGTGCTGATTTTCGGGCTGAATCTGGGTGGTGTGGCGTTGCGGGATTGGGATGAAGGCATTGCAGCGCAGGTAAGCCGCGAAATTTGGCGCGGCAACTTAAATTGGCTGTATCCGACGATCGACTCAATGCCTTATTTCAACAAACCGCCGCTGGTACACTGGCTAATCGGGCTGTGTTTTGCAGCAGGTGGCGTCAGCGAATTCACGGCGAGGTTGGTACCGGCGATGCTGACGGCCGCTTCTGTGCCCGTGGTTTACGCCATTGGCAGGGAGTTGTTTCCCAGACGGTCGATCGCCATTTTTTCGACTTTGGTTTATCTGACGCTGTTACCGGTGGTGCGGCACGGACGTTTGGCGATGTTGGATGGGGCGGTTTTGTGTTTTTTGCTGGGGGCGATGTGGTGTTTGCTACGATCGCGCCGCGACTTGCGCTACGCTTTGGGCGCGGGGATTGGGTTGGGACTCATTTGCCTGACTAAGGGCGTCATGTTGGGGCTGCTGTTGGCTGCTGTTGGCTGTATTTTTTTGGTTTGGGATACCCCGCGACTCCTCACTTCTGGGTATCTTTGGGGCGGATTGGCGATCGGAACATTCCCAGTAGCTGCTTGGTATTTTGCCCAATGGCTGCACTACGGCCAATATTTCATCAACACTAATTTAGTTAACGAATCTTTCCGGCGCATTGCGGAACCTGTAAGCAGTCACAAAGGCCCGCCCTGGTATTATCTTTTAGAAATTTTAAAATTAGCTTGGCCGTGGCAGTTATTTTGGCTGCAAGGGCTGCGTTTGAGTTGGGAAAATCGCAGTTTTCCCGGATCCAAATTAGTATTGGTTTGGACAGGAGTATATCTGCTGGCTATTTCTGTGATGACTACTAAATTGCCTTGGTATGTTTTGCCAGTTTATCCAGCTTTTGCTCTAGCCGTTGGCAGCTATCTCGCTGAAGTTTGGGAGCAACTGTGGCTGCCGCCAGAACCGATCAAAAAGGAAGCAGAAGAACATTTTGATGCTATTTCTTTGTTGCCTCATCCCGCGATTTTGGCAGTGCTGGCTGTACTTGGTGTTGTCGGCTGCATTTACTTCAGCGGCTTAGTGCAAATTGGGAACTACATTGTGCCGATCGAGCGAGATTTGCAGTTAATGCTGATGTTTGTAGCTTTGACAATGACACTGGCGGCCGTGTTGCTGCACCGGAAAGATCGGCAGTTTATATTAGTTTTAGTTTGGGGAACTTACCTGACGCTGTTGGTATTGGTGGCTTCTGATAACTGGGTTTGGGAACTGGCGGAGGATTATCCGGTTAAGCCGATCGCCGAAATTGTCCGCACAGGAACTCCGGCCGGTCAACAGGTGTTTACTTCTCACCGCTTGGGCCGTCCATCGCTGAATTTTTACAGTCAACGCCAAGTTATTGTCGCCGACGCGCCGACGCTCAAACAGAAATGGCAATCTCCTCCTCAACCTTATTTTCTGTTAGAAAAACCAGTTTTAAAACATTTAGGTTTGCAGAATGCTGAGGTTGTGAAAACAGCGGACGATTGGGTTTTGGTAACTCGAAAATAAGCGTGTTTCCCCAAATTACCGTAGGGGCGGGTTCACCAACCATAATCGCCTCAGACCAAAAATCTCGAAAACCCGCCCCCACCCAACGACAAATCCGAATCTACATTTTTGGGATGCAATCGCATATCAGATAAATCTAGGCGATCGGCTGGGTGCGGACGAGTTTACCAACAATTCATACGAGAAACCAACAATCTCAAAAACCCCCTACACAAACTCAACCTTAAAAAGCTTACCCAAAAATGTTACACTAAACAAAAGCCTCAGTTAAATGCTCTCTAATAGAACTATGCAACTTACTGAACAACGATACTACTCGATCGAGGAATATCTAGCACTAGAAGAAGCTGCGGACTACAAAAGCGAATACATTGACGGTGAAATATTTCCTATGGCCGGTGGCTCTACAAATCACAATCAAATAGCGCTCAACTTCAGTACCGAACTAAATTTTGCGTTCAAAAAACTAGACTATCGAGTTTTCATGAGCGATGTCCGCTTGTGGATACCCAAGAAGCGCATCTATACTTATCCCGATGTGATGGTAGTATGTGGGGAGCCGGAGTATTATAATAACCGCACCGATACGATTACCAATTCCATGGTAATTATTGAGGTTTTGTCAGCTTCAACGAAAGGATACGATCGCAGCAAAAAGTTTGAGGGATACCGCACGATTCCCACTCTTGAAGAATACTTATTGATCGACCAAAATCGGAGATATATCGAACATTTTTCTAAGATGGATAATAACCGATGGTCGTTTGCTGAGTACAATGAATCGGATGAGACGATCGCGCTTGCTTCAGTATCTTTTGAAATTGCTGTGGCAGATATCTATAATAAAGTGAATTTTGAACAAGTAGATCGAGAAATTGCACCTGAAATTGGAGAAGTTGAATGAGGCTCAAAGCCCGCCGACAAAAAATCTCGAGCGACATAATTTTTCTGCGATAGCCCGCAATTATTGTAGGGGCGGGTTCGCCAACCATTTTTGCCACTAATTGAGAAAATAAATAAACCCGCCCTGCCCAACGACAAATCCGAATCAATATTCTTTGCATTCGATCGCACATCGGGTTAATCTAGATTATTGGTTGGGCGGGGGCGGGTTTATATAAATTGTTTGTATTCATCAAATATTGTTGGTGAAACCCGCCCCTACCGGCTCTGTTTTTAGAAAGAAATTATGAAATACGATCGCAACAAACACCACCGCCGCTCAATTCGCCTCCCAGGATATGATTATAGGACTCCCGGTGCGTATTTTATCACTATTTGCAGTTGGCAGCGCGAATGTTTATTCGGCGAAGTCATTGATGATACAATGCAATTGAGTCCCTATGGTAAAACTGTTTTTTTCAATTGGAGCATTCTTCCCAAACGTTACCCAAACGTGGAATTAGACAATTTTATTGTGATGCCAAATCACGTCCACGGAATTATCGTTTTGAAAGACAGCCGAGAAATAAATTATACAGAATCCGATAAATTGGCGCTGAAAAAATCAAAAATCCATCCTTTATCGGAAATTGTGCGGGGTTTGAAAACATCTTCAGCGCGGCGAATTAACCAAATGCGATATTTGACTGGCGTATCGGTATGGCAACGCGGTTATTACGAACATATCATCCGCAATGAAGAATCATTATTTGCCATTCGCGAATACATCATTAATAATCCTTTGTCGTGGGGAAAAGATGAATTATATCCTCATAATTCAGTCAAAATCAATGAATCTAGTCCGCTGTCGATCGCATGGAATGGCAAATCTTACATACAGTCGATCGTACTGTAACATTGCGTAGATGGCCCTCCGGGGCGGGTTTCACCAACTCGGCCTAAGACCAAAAATCTCAAAAACCCGCCCCCACCCACCGACAAATCCGAATCTACATTTCTGAAATGCGATCGCACCCTACGGTCAATCTGGATTATCTGCTGTGCGGGGGCGGGTTTACCAGATTGTTTGCGGTCAATCTTATATTGTTGGTAAAACCCGCCCCTACAGACCATTGTAGGGGCGGGTTTCACCAACCATCTATGTCAGAAACCAACAATATAATAAACCCGCCCCCACCCAAGAACAAAAGCGATCGTGCGTGTCCAAATTCTCGTAGGGGCGGGTTTCACCAACCATCTCTGTCAGAAACCAACAATATAATAAACCCGCCCCCACCCAACGACTGAGAATACTTATATTTTGCCCCGATTATGGGGCTTTTTTTTGTGCTTGTTAATTCTTCGCAACTAGGATTGATTGCAGAAATTTGAGTTGTAAAAGTTTGTCTTTGGAGTTTTCCAGGGCTTAAAAATTTAGAGCTTTTGGCACTACAGAAGGCTCTGATTTTTTTATTTCTGTTTGCGGTGTCGGGGGGGGTCGAAGCCTCCTTCGATTCCGCATTAATAGAAGACTTCGACACACTTTGTCTTAGCTATGTATTTCTAGCAAGTGACAAGTTAACTTGCTAGACAGTGCCGTAACCCTTCGGCTGGGGGATAGGACGATGCCTTAAAGACGTTATTCTATGCGGTAGAGGCGTCCTATAAAGGCATCCCCCCAAAACTAGACTATTAGAAATCTAGTCTTTTGTCAACAGCTATTTATGGTTTCCCTTAAACTGTCGCATTAATAGAAGACTTCCACTAATTTTGTTTTAGCGTTTCCATTCAATTAGTTTCCCCAACGAGTGGGGAGTGGGGAGTACCATAAATTTTCCATCCGTAGCGCCACAAAAAGTTTCCATTCAATTAGTTTCCCCAACGAGTGGGGAGGGGTGTATTCCGCCGTGCAGGGCAGGGTACTACAGGCGTATCGTTTCCATTCAATTAGTTTCCCCAACGAGTGGGGAGTGCTACTTTTTATGATGTTCTCGGAACCGTGCCATGTCTGTTTCCATTCAATTAGTTTCCCCAACGAGTGGGGAGCTGTTTCTAGTCAGTTTCAAGGCAACACAGGAATATTTATGTTTCCATTCAATTAGTTTCCCCAGCGAGTGGGGAGTCCTCTATGATACACCCAATACAGCGCAAGGTGTCTAAAGGCCATTGGCGAGGCTCAGATATTTTTTGTGGAACATAAACCTGTGCTTGTTCAAAAAATATTCCTGAAACCCTTGCCCAGTAATGCTGCGAGGCTCATAACGCAAAAAGGTCGTTTGAGCTAATTTACCGCCAGCCTCGCAGCATTAACTAAATAATCACTGACCTAGGTGCTTTTGTCACCTGTGCTCGCACTCCCAAAACCTCCACCTGTCCCAAAGTATGGCGCGACACCGGATAAAACCGGATGCTGCGATATATCAATTTTAGCTTTGGAAGTTGTTAGGGGCGATCGCCCCTACTAATTCCTTATGCACTTTCGCCATCAAACTAGCTTCTTCAAGCGATGTAAATTCTTGTAGCAAATCTTGTTTGGCAATAAAATTCATGCAGCTTAAAATCCGCTGTTTCCACTCATCCTTATTTTGAGTATCCCAAGCAGCAAAAACCTCTGATTCTTGTAAACCTTCTAGACGGTGAAAGCACTTATTGCGTTCTTTTTTAGCAACTTCCCAAACAGTTTTAATGTCTGGATGGTTTTGCCAATCAGGTCGAGCTTGTTTTAGCAACTCATAAAGTTGATCGCCATACAGTCCTAATTTGCGCCGTTCTTGAAAAATTTTTTGCAGATTTTTAGACAGTGCATTTAAGTAGTTAGGTAATTCTTGACAAATGGAAATCTTAATTTGAAGTCCATATGTTGGATCTTGAAAGATGTGAGAACGAAAACGCTTTTCCGCCCATTTAATAATCGAGCCTTCAGCAGCCCGGAAGCTATGGAATAAAGCATCAACAGTGCTACCTTGCTCAAAACGAACCCAAGCGAGATAGATCGATTCAAATCCTGACTGATACCACGGAAAATTATGGGCTGGTAACAATTTGCGATCGGCTAAAATTTTCTTGAAATTTTTAAATTCAGCAAAATTCCACTGTTCTCCTGCATCTAGTAAATATTTGATTCGTTTCTCTTTAGGATTATTTTGAGCTATTTTTGTCAGCCCTAAAATATCCCGAACACCTGCATAGTCATGCCGCTCCAAAAGTGCATTTGCCTCCTGTAGTTGAATAGCTCCGAGATAAGTAGAACGAGGTATCTTACGAGTTTCTAGATTATACTCATTGCTAACTAAAAACTCGACATTGTTTCTAAACCGTGCCAAAGTGACAAACTGTACAGCCGATGAAATTGCTGGAGTTCCTGCTTGATGGCTAACATATACCGTCTTAATTTCTTCATTTTTGATTTCTTCACCATCCAACTTAAAAGTGCGTAGCTTTTCACGAACCAAGTCGAGAACGTAGTTCCAATCATCTAGTCCTTTATCCGCAGATGTCGGAGACAAAAAAACTGGTTCGCATTTTGCTTCGGGGAATTTATCCTGAAAATACCTCTTCAAAATTGGCTCCAACTTGCAGGTATCTTGCCAGTAAGCACATTTCGGTTTCTGTCTCGCTTTGTTATCTTTGAAAATCTCAGATTGATCTGTTAGTATAATAGCCATCGCATCTGGGTGAGATATTTTGAACTCTCTGACAAAGTTATCTAGCAGGGGGAAGGTTAGATACGACCAAATTTCATCTTGTACTTTCAAAGAACTTGACTCATAAACCGTCCCCAAAACTCTTGCTTCAATCCGGTAAGACTCATCACTATCCTTATCAGATTGCTTCTTGGGTACAAAAAGTATATCGTGGCACTCTTCCTTAATCGCCTCATCATACCATTCAGACCAAACCTTATGGCTTCTTTGCTTCTCTGTTAGCCCCTTTTCACGATTTATTTTATCGCTCTCAAGCTGCACATCACTGCTACCGATTGTGAGAATCCAAATATTCATCATTGCTCCTCTTCCCAAAGTAGTTTAAATCCATCAGGTTTAGTATTCAGAAAATCCAAAAAATCATTTGACTCTCTTGAACCATCTGGAAAGAGCGCGATCAGTTCCAAATAGCGAGGAGTTGGTTTAATAATAGGCTTTCTCGGATTTTCCGGATTATTTTTAACAATGATTAAAGGGTAAAGTCGATGCCAGATAAGACTAATTTGCCCAATTTTTCCTGTTACAGATGATTGATAAATTGATTTTTCTGGCTGAATGCCTTGTATTTTTTGTTGGTAGGGTTTGTGAAACCAGCGCACGGCTGCACTTTCATCATTATTGTCTGCAATTCGACCCCAAACCTGAACATTACTTGGATGCCAAGCTTCTCGCCAATCTTTTGCCCATTCAGTTTCTCGTAATGGCTTGTTTTGAGATTGTATCCACTCTCTAGCTATTTGTCGAACTCTCTCTAAAAATTCACCTACCTTCTCTAATCGGCTAACCTGCACATTTCGCGATCGTGTATTCTCTCCTAACCATTGCCAGTGGCAACCAATCAACGCTTTGTAGTTATTTTCGTAATATTCTTCAAAAAAATTGCGGTGATCGACTCGTCGCCATGATTTACCAAATCCTCCCATAATCATTGCAAATTGCATTAACTTGCTAACCAACTTGTCTAGAATAAGTTTTTGTTTAGGGTCAGATAATGGTTTAGCTAAAAACCAAATTAGTTCTCCCTCTACTTCGTAGGCAGGTTGAGCATAGTTTCCAGAACCAAAAGACTTAATCTCTAATCTAGAAGGCTGAAATTGGAATCCTAACAATCCGACAGTTCCTTCTTTTTTCTCGATACCCCCAAACAAGCTTTGTACTAATTCTTTAGCGCTTTCACTATCTGTTATACCACCAAAAATCCTTAAGGCATGACCGCGCAGTGCAGCTCGGAAAATATTAGGACGAAACTCTCCCGTACCATCAATCAGTTTAGCAGCTTGTCCTTGTCCTTTGAGTTTTGCCCGGTAAACAATCGGGTGAGAAGTTTTGGTAATTTGTCCATAGCCTGTAGAGACTTTTGAACCTAATCCGGCGGCGATGGCTCGTTCCCAAATTTGCCAAATTTGCTGCCACCGATCGGATGATAGCGGTTTAGAACAGGAGATAGCAAATCTTAGGGTCGGCTGGTAAAGAGAAACTTGAGCATATGCACTCTCTCCTTTTGGTTTCTCATCAGTATCACGAGTCATAACTTGCCAACCCTGTTGAGGATGAACTAAGTCTAGTAACCCTTTTGTCCAATCATTAGTAGGGTAAGCCCCCTGAAAACGCAAAATTCCTGGTGTAATTTCAGACTCATCGCCACAATAATTATTACAGGTTCCTAGCGGTATATCACCTGCTTTTTCCGCTTGTTCGCAAGCTTGGCGAAACGCTCCTTTCATACTGCTACCAGGATAAAAGGGCATCCCTGAAGCACCGATTACAGGACGAAGCATTCCATCATCTTGCCCGCCATTGGTGACAAACCGCCAAGAGATTTGATAAGATTTGGCTCCGTATGTCTCAGTCTGTACGTCTTGTGCATCTTCCGTAGAAATAAACTCAGCTTTGTCAGTCCATTCATCTGCCCACCTTTCAACATCTTGTTGCTCGCCTGCCCTTTTCTTCTCAGGGTCGAGATATTGCAGTTGCGATCGCCCCTGCACCTGTGCCCGAAACATCATGGGAATCTTTTTGTGTGCATTAGGAATCAATTTCATTGACGACCCTCCCGAACTTTATAGCGTTGCGTCCACCACACCAGACAATCGCATAATTGAGTCAAGACTGCGATCGCCACTCGCTGATCTTCCACAGGCAACGCCCAGAGACTTTCAGACATAGCCTGAATTTCTTTAGTCGGAATCTTGCCCTTACTGTCAGGATGTAAAGGCTGGTTGGGAATTGTCACCCCTCCCTTGCCCATGATTGTTTCTAGAGCATCCCAGGTTTCTTTCCAGAAAATTGATTTGTTTTCTTCTTTACCTTTAAGTCGCAAGTGTTCGCCCCAAAAACGCTCTAACCCATAAGCTACAGCCATTCGCATATTATGGGACTGATTGAGGGATTTTGGATCGCGCTCCCGTGCGTTGAGCACTAACTTTTGAGCAGCGCGATCGAGTTCGTAAGATTTCCAACCCATTACTGATAATCTCCTGAAAGCGATACAAGACAACGACCAAAACCAATTGATTCCAAACCACCGAAATATAATTCTGATGAATTCTCCTTTTCACCAAAGGGTTTCCAATCGGTTTGCTTCAACGCAATCGGAAATACTAAAATACTTCCTTCTGGCAAAGCTTCAGTATTGAAAAAAGCACCACCATCAACTTTTTTTTCGTTGGGTTTTTCTTTCGATCCCAATTTGACACGACTTTGCCGATAGAGTGCCATATCGTGCAGCATGGCAATATCGTTATCGTGAACCACCACTAACTTATTAGCATCTAAATCTGTCGTCCGCGCGGGAATCCAAGCTGATAAATCCTCCTCATGCTCAATTTCCAAAAACCCTAAATTAAAAAAGAGAATTTTGCCTCGGTCTTCCATCTGCCGACCCTGTAAACCTTTCTGTGCCGTGTAAGGTTCAGGAATATCTGCTGTCACGCCTGCAATGCGTTTAAACCGTTTCAACAGTAGAGGGCAACTTACCCAAACCACAGGCTGGCCAGGACAGAACACGGGGAACCAAACCAGTGAAGCATATTCAAACTTCACAAGTGCTTCTGTTGTCCCGCCATCAGAACGACCATCAACGACTTCATGTCCATACCATAGTTGTTCTTCGCCCGGTTCCCTATCTCTTAAGTCTGCGCGAAACCGTCCCCGAATAGAACTGCCAGGAATAATCCCTGTTTGCGTAAACTGATCGCGAAAAATCAGGTTGAGATTGCCAGTTTCTTCCCCTGCGGTTGCCCCAACATGGACAGGTGCAAGGGTTTTAATTACTCCGTAAGCTTTGTGGTACATTGCGGTAATCCTTGAATATCAATAGGTAAACACAAACCACACCCCAGATGTTTGAGATGAAATCCTTCTTTTGGGAACCACTCATCTGGGAAATCCCACCAAGTACGTTCGAGAGGATGCTTAACAACATAAACGCTTCCTGCTGGAACGGCGTAGCGTCCCCGGCTGAGTCTGCCGGTTTTCTTGGCATCGTAGCGCGAGCCCTCACCTTCTGTTTCTTCCTCTTTCCTGGAATGACCGATGCGATAGCGGTAGGGCACTGGTCTATCAGTCAACATTTTGAGTCCTTGCCGAGGAAAACTGGGATGGTTAGGGTAACGGTAGGATAATTTATTCGACCCCCAGACTCCAGGTGCAATCAGAGCAAAGGCTTGTTGAATCTTATTCTTAGGGTTAAGTAATCGATTGATTTTGTGTTTTTCTGAGAGAAAGTGACTTTCAATTTCCACCAGATGTCCTTCACCGCCCAATCGATACCACCCACTATGTATTTCATAGTTAGAGAGATATACTAAGCAGTAATCTTCAGGGATCTGCACGGCGCTTTCTAAGAAAAGTCCGTTCTTTTCGACAACGTGACGCTCTTCTGACTTGATTTTGGGATGCAGAAACGAGACAAATTCCCACGGTGCTTTGGCGAGCGCTTTTCTTTCTCGCAGTTCTTCTGCGGGTAAATTCCAGGCATCAATCGACTGCCAACTATATTCTGGTTTTAAATCTTTGTTCTGGCGCTCCCATTGATGCTGACCCAGACACCATTTATCCTCATCTGCTTGAACAATGCCTGGTTCATCAGATTTCTTTTTTACAAAAACCCACTCATCATCCTCTTTTTCAGCAATTACTTGATGCCAAGGAATTGGCACGTAGAATTGTTTAGGTGTATCCTGTTTTGCCCAAAAAGGGCCTGAAATTACGAGCTTATCTCTAAGCTCTTGGTGAGAAGCAAACTTCTGTTCGCGATTGGCATTCAAAAACAGCCCAGCGATCGCGACACTATCCGGTGGAAACTTACTACCCGATCGCCCGACTAGATTTTCTGGAGACAGAAAAGCTCCCGCACTGCCATACATGAATCCCAAAGGGGAAACCGCAATTAAATATTGGAATTTCGACATAGCTGCCATCCCACTTGAACAAGGTCATCGATCCAATTCACGATCGCAGAGTCAGAGTTATCCCCTGCCAAATCGATCCATTTCCTTTCTTGCTTAAACTTCTCTCCGGCGTTATCGAAATATAAATTGAATAGTGCAAGAGCTAGTTCCTTGTTGATAGAAAGCTCTTCCATTTCTTGAAGTCTAATTGCATGACGCGCTTTTAGTTGCGCCCAATCGTTGTAGATGTGAGTCCAGTTGGGTTTTTCCCCCCAAGTTTTACCATCTCGATCGCGATAAATCCTCAACACATGAAGATAGTCCCAAGGGCAAGTCCACTGCACAAATTGACCGCTGTTAAAAACTACTCGAAGTGTAACCCGATCGCGCCCCAAACTTTTTGCCCGTTTTTCCGCCTCCCGACAGTGTTGCAAAATATCTCGCTGTGGCACCTGATGCCCCGCCCAAACAAAACCTACACTATAGGTAAAATCAAGATTAAATTCCTGATTTATTGTGTTTTGATATTCTTTCCAGTGGTCTTCTAGCGTTAACAACCAATTCAAAGCCTCTATCGGTTTAACTTTTTCTGGCTTTTCTGGCTTTTTGATTTCCTTACTGTAAAGCACTCCGAGAAATTCATCGCCACCAGCATAGATGACACGACCTTTACCTTGAGGAAATAAATCTTTTTTATTCTGAAAACCTTTTCCCCACTTCCTCATTAGGTCAGTGAAGTTTTTGAGGTCATGTTCTTGCTTGTTTTCATCACTTTCAGGGCGCGTGGCAAGAAATTTAAGCTTATCTCCAACCTTGTCACCATCGCCCATAAACCAGCCTGTCCAGTATCCAGCTTCACGGTGGATATCTTTGAACTCTGGGTCATCTGGTTGTTTTTTGAGTTTCTCCATCTCGATAGCATCAGCGATTTTGTCGTAGGTGACTAAACGCTTGACCAATTCGGGAATACTCAGACGTTCGTTGACAGCAATGTATTTCCCAATATCATCAGGCTTAGATTTCTCATATTCTCTCAACTTTTCCAGCGATAGACTTGGTTTCCCAACCCTGTAATCTGGGTTGTCCAGCAGCCAAGACAATCGGCGATAAAAAAGTTCTTGTGACTCCTGTTCCTGTTTTGTGAGGGATCGCCCTGGTTCTTTTGACTCTTTACCTAGTTGATGCCATGCGATCGCATCCGTCCCCGTCAAACTCGAACTCTCACCTATCCAGTTGATAGCTGTCCAACCTCGCTTAAGCTTGCGAGTCTCCAAGTCATCCATTGCCTTTTTGATAGCTTCTTTTTCAGATTCACCGTATCCCCAAAAAATTTCCCAGGTATAGCTTCCCCATCGTTCCCACTCTCCTTTTTGTCTGCCTTTTGTATCTTCTGTTTGTGACCAGTAATATTGGTCTTTGGGGATACCGAGGTTGTCTTCTATCCAGACTCGGGAAATTTGCAAAATCTTTTGCCATTCTTTTAAGAGAGTATTTTGGACATCATTGCGCTCAAATTTTCCCTTAATGAGAATTCGGTTTGGCATTCCTTCTTGTATAGTAGGCAATCCAGGGGAAATCACCTTAAGTCCTAAAGACTCTGCTTTTTGTACAAGCTTAAAACTCAAAAAAGATAAAATCAGCGAGGCCCCATACAAATCTCGGAGTTTGCGGGATTTCTCGATAAAGCCTTGAACGGGGGCAAAGGCGATCGCAGTGTATGCAGACATAAATTCAATTTTAAGGCGGGCAATGCCCACCTGAATGCTGCTGGTAGTGTCCCAAATCGCTAACTGCTTAAGTTCTACTCAACTCAATATATCAGCCGAGCCAGCTTCATGTCTTCAGAGTCACAATATTTATCAAACTTTTTTCAATACCTAAAGCTCTCCAAATAAGCGCTTTCAGACATTTATATATTTTTATGTGCATATTGTCTTTTACTTGACTTTTCAGCAACTTACCAGCATCCACCCATCATGGCCAAAAAACCAACCCCTCACCCCTACGCCGACAAACTAACGTTCGATCGCATCATGCTCCTCATCGCGACATTAGTAAACCATCCCGGAATCGGACACTCGGACACCGAAACATCCGACAGTAAATATCACGATGCTTTGCTAGAAGTTCAATCTCAATTACAGAAAACTGCCGCCGAATTCAACATCGAATTTCCCGAAAATTATCCCGCAACTCCCACAATTCGCAAAGATTTAGAAACTTTGCGCCACTACGGAATCCTCGACAAAAGAATGTATCGCTTCGGCTACTATCTCGGCACCGGCGCAATGAATCGCGAAGAACTACTATTCGCATTTCAAGCTATAGCATCTCAAGCCAAATATCAGGGAAATCCCCAAGCCCGCAAAATTTGTGAAAAACTCACTAAACTGTTGCGCGGATTAGATATCGAACTCAAAGGTCAATTGTTTTATCCCGTTCGCGAACACCTAAATCGTGCGATTATTTACACCGATCCTGTAGAAATGCTCGATCGCCAAGAATATCGCAATACCCTATTTCATAAATTAGGAATTGTAGAGACAGCAATTGTTCGAGGCCAGGCGATCGAACTTTACCGCCTTGACGATTATTACGGTAAAGGCAAGGTCGGTTTCCGGCGAATTTGGCCCCTGCAACTGATCTATCACGATATCGCTTGGTACCTGATTTGCGAAGATTGCGACAGCGGACACTTGAGCGTAGAACGGGTGAATCGCTTTAGTGACTACTGCGAAATGATCGATTCAGAAGGGCGCGGTTTAGCCGTACAGGGACAACGTTTGAAAATAGCTCAAAAGTTGTTAAAAAACGGCTGGGGGCTGTTCTTGGGCAAGCCAGAGCAACAGCAGGCCGAATTGCAGGGCCAACTGAAGTTAGAAAAAGTGAAAGTGCGGTTTTTTGAGAAAGTAGTGGGGTTTATTTTAGAGGGCGATCGGCGGCATCCGCGACAAAAGATTAAAGAAGGCCCAAGGGATAGTTTTGGCAAAGTGCTTTATGTGGATTATAAGATCGATTTGCCCGATCGCTCCCTGAACGAATTTAGTCTGTGGGTGAACAGATATATGGATAGCGCCCAAGTGCTTTCCCCGCCGAGTTTGGTAGAAAAACACCGACAAGCAGGGAGAGCTTCGATCGATCGATACAGCTTGTAATCCTGGGGAGGGTTTTACCAACCATCAATGCCTGTGCCTAAAACCAACCATATCAAAAACCCTCCCCCACCCACGAACAATAGTTAGTTATCACTTGTTAATGATTCTGTGCTTGTTTCGCTGTACTGCCTTTCTATTTTCAAAGCCGTTTCGACTCTTTGATACTCGGCCTCAATCTCTTCTAAAAGCGCGCCGGATGCTGCCGGTAAAGGCTTGTTCGCCTCTGTTTCCATGCGGCCCATGACTTCGAGTTCCTCGCACAGCTCAAACAAGCGAAAAGCACCGAGAGTACCGCTAATCGACTTCAAAGAGTGAGCCGATCGCCGCAAAGCCTGCGGATCGGCGTTGCCCAGGGCAATAGAGATGCCTCGCAGCAGTTCGGGAGCTGTTTCGAGGTAAATCTCTATTACCTCGTCCAAAGCTTCCACTTCTCGCAGTCCCTCTATAATCTTGGCACTCAGGGAAGCGCTGTTTACTGACAAAGCCCGATCGAGATTTGATGCACCCCACCCGACGACGGCGGGCGAATAGGGAATTGTCAGTTGTGGATTTTCCGCAACGGCCCCATTCGATCCCACTTCTAATTCACTCGTTCCTCCCATCTGTTCGGGCTGTGAGTTCAAACCAACAATCGGCTGCGGGATCTCGAACTCCCCATTCGAGCGAGATTTACTCGCGCTCAAAGCTCGCACCAACTGCTCAATTGCGATCGGCTTGCTCAAATAGTCGTCCATCCCCGCAGCCATACACTCTTCGCGATCGCCCTGCATCGCATTTGCCGTCATCGCCACAATCCAAGGCCTTGTGGATTTTAGATTTTCGATTTGGGATTTTCGATTGTTAGATTCCTCAGTCGATTTTAGATTTTCGATTTGGGATTTTCGATTGTTAGATTCCTCAGTCGATTTTAGATTTTCGATTTGGGATTTTCG
>NZ_JAUBTO010000002.1:122769-167705 GCF_036702495.1 Microcoleus sp. C2D2
ATTGTTAGATTCCTCCTCAGTCAATTTGGGATTTTCGATTTGGGATTTTCGATTTTGAGATTGCTCATCAGTTGCGGAAACTTCTGATTCGACCGTGGGATTTTCTAAGGTTAAATCTCCTGAAAATTGCGATCGGATGCGGCGAGTAGCTTCCAGTCCGTCCATTTCCGGCATTTGCACATCCATCAGCACCACATCATAAGGCTGGCGGCGCAAAGCTTCGAGCACTTCGAGACCGTTTCCCGCCACATCCGCACGATACCCCATCCGCTGCAAAATTTGCAAAGCCACCTTCTGATTCACCAAATGATCGTCAGCCAACAGAATCCGCAGGGGTAACTTCTCGGCCAGGAGAGGTATGCTTTGCAAGAAAGGCCCGCTGGTGCGCTGCCCTCTAAATTCTGTTGTCTTTTCCCCAAAAATATTGATTAAAACATTGTAAAGCTGAGATTGTTTGATCGGTTTATTCAAAAAAGCAGCAAACTCCGCCTCAATAGCTGCGGAGTTAATTTCTTGCCTGCCGATCGAAGTTAGCATGACTAACGGCAACTTTTGGCAATCAGGATATCGGCGAATTTCGGCAGCTAAAGCCAACCCGTCCATTTCCGGCATTTGCATATCCAAAACTGCCAAGTCAAACACCTCTTTAGCAGCGAGCCAATCTAAAGCCAAACGAGCCGAAGCTGAAGCCCTAGGCACCATTCCCCAAGATTGAGCTTGGAGAGTCAAAATTTGGCGGTTGGTAGCATTGTCATCGACAATTAAGACTCGCTTGCCAGCTAATTCAGGTTGAGAATTGCTCAAGTTAGCTGGCAAGGAACTGTTGCAGCCAGAAACGATCGTGCTGAAATAAAAAGTAGAGCCAACGGATTTGGCATTTTGGCCGCTCGGCTTGTTGCTGAGTACAGATTTGCTAGAGCTATATTTTTCGGCAATTTCGCAAGATTCTCCCCATCCCAAATCAAAAACTGCCGATTTAAAATCTGCGGGAGGATTACCCGCCAGATTACCCATACTTTCCACCCACATCCTGCCGCCCATCATTTCGGCCAAACGCTTGCTAATTGCCAAACCCAATCCGGTACCGCCGTACTGCCGGCTCGTTGAAGAATCTACCTGGCTGAAAGATTTAAATAGCCGATCCATGCGATCGAGCGGAATGCCGATACCGGTATCTTTAACCGCAAATTGTATTTCGTATATTTGGTTAATTGCTAGCGGTTCGGCATTAATTGCTGGCGGTTCTTTAGCGTTGGCTGTCGGCACTGAAATCTTTTTGGCAGTCACCGAAACCACCACTTCTCCAGCTTCGGTAAATTTAACAGCATTGCTGAGCAAGTTGATTAAAATTTGCCTCAAGCGGGTGCTGTCGCCGATCGCCGTTGCTGGTACTGCACGATCGATCAAGTAACCCACTTCCAGTTTTTTTTGTGCCGCCTTGGCAGCTACCAAGTCTAGAGATTCCTCAATGCAAGTGCGGATGTCAAAGGGATGTTCCTCCAAGTCCAATTTGCCCGACTCAATTTTCGAGAAATCTAGAATATCGTTGATCAGCGTCAGCAAGGCATCGCCGCTGCTGCGGATAGTTTCTACAAAATCGCGCTGTTCCCGAGTTAAGCGGGTATCCAGGAGCAAACCGGTCATGCCGATGACTCCATTCATCGGAGTGCGAATTTCGTGGCTCATGGTGGCTAAAAATTCGCTTTTGGCTCTAGTAGCCGCCAGTGCTTGATCGCGAGCTTTTGCCAAATCTATGTCTGTTTGCTGGCGTTCGAGTTCGCTTCCCACCCACTGAGCCATCAGTTTCACCAACTCTCTGTCTACAACTCGGAACGGTTCTGTCACAGGAGTCGGAGAAAAGAAGCACAGAGTGCCGTAAACTTGACCTGACACAGTGACGGGAATGCCCATGTAAGCTTCGATTTTGAAGGCTGGATCGTCCGTGTTGAAGGACAAACCCGAAAATCTCACCGACTCAAAGTAGATCGGTTCTTTTGCCATCGCCGTAGCCACGCAGAAGGTTTTTTCCAGCTCATAGATTTGTTCTTTGACGATCGACCCGTCGGGACACTCAACAGCCATTATTTGATAGTTGTCGCCTTGAATGCAGGACAAAATTCCTGTGGACAGGCCTAAATGCCGGCATCCCATTGCCAGCAGTTCTTGGAGGCGCAAATCAAAGGTAGAGAGGTGGTTGAGCGGGTCTGTACGGGGAGCCGAAGTCACTTGGTACAAAGCTTTAATTGCAGCTTCGCTTTCTCGCAGTTCTTGTTCTGTTTGCTTGCGCACGCTGATGTCGCGGGAAATGCCGATAATTTCTTGCACGGCGCCGGTTTGGGGATCGCGGATTGTGCGGCTGGTGGTTTCAAACCAAATGTATTGGCCATCTTTGTGGCGGATGCGGTAGCTGACGGTGTAAGTAACTGGGAGTGCCAGGACTTTCGAGTGAGCTTTGGCGATGGTTTCTAAATCGTCGGGGTGAAAATAATCGTTGGGGACGGCGCCGACGAGTTCCGAAGGTTCGTATCCCAGCAAAGCGCGGCTGGCGGGCGAGACGTAAATAAATATGCCTTCGGGGTCGTGTCTGGTGATCATGTCGGTTGAGTTTTCAGCCATCAACCGATAGCGGTCCTCGCTTTCATCACGTTCCACTTGAGAATTGCTCAATGCTTCTAGCATTCGGTTGATGGTGTCGGCTAAGCTTGCGAGTTCATCTCCTCCGGCCATATGAACCCGCAAGTCTCGGTCACCGTTGGCTGCGATGTTGCTGACGCTGGTGCTCAAGGAAGCCAATCTTGCCAAGACTAATTTTTCTAGCAACAGCAGGGCGATCGCGCTAAATATTAAACCTACTCCCAGTGTTGATAAGGTAAACAGCTGCAAGGTAGCCTGACCTTGGCGGTAGATGATGCGCTCTGTCTCTACTCGCACCACCAGCGCTTGCTTGCCGTGGATGTCGCGAATCATGGCGTATCCTGCGACTAAGGTGTCGCTGAGCGGCTCCACTAAAATTTCTACTGATTTGAGGTTGGAAATTTTGAGTTTGATATTTTCCCAATCCTGTTTAGAGCGAGCCATCGCCTTGGCGCGGTGCCCGGAGTAGTTCCCGGCTCCCACTTTAAAATCTAAACTCGGCAATGTAAAATCTACTGACAGGTGAGTCCGTTCTGAAAGTAAAGCGATTTCGCTGCTGTCGAGGTAGCGTCCCAGGATCAGCGTCCCGCGCGGCGGGCCTTCGGCGTTGCTGTTGAATATCGGCCTTGAAGCAATCAGCAGCGTGGCTTCTGGCAAGGTGAGGACGGCTGTTTTGGCCGCGGGGCGAGATCCTCCTAATGTCGAGGAGTCTAGCAGCTCGTCGGTCAAGTGCTGTTTTAAGCTTTCCGGAATCGGGATTTCGGTTTGGGATGTCAGGTCGAAACCTTTGCTGAATATCGTGTTACCGCTGGAGTCCAGCAGCACTAATAAGTTTAGTCTCAAGTAAACAAATGTCGAATCGACGAAATTTGACTTGACAAAGTTTTCGTCCCGTGTATTGACAAAAGAATAAGTATCGTCCCACTCGGCGTAATCTTGGGCGCTGATGTTTAAACTCAACAAGTCCTCATCTAATGCGTCCAAAGCCCGCCCAACATCCTGGCGGACGTACTGTGCCTCCAGGTTGTGAAAATCGTGCAGCAAAATGGTTGATGCAGTGGCATAGAGAACCATAATCAGGCTGATCAGCGCTGCACCGATGATTAATAGTGTTTTTTTTCGGAGTTGCATAGCGTCGCCCTCCTCACGGTGCTACTAGGCAACTAGCCCGGAGAGGTTTGAGACGTAGGTTGTTTAGCATTGGCGATCGCAGGGTCTGCGTGTTTTGACTGTTCTGGGCTGACGAAAGCAAAACCCTTGGTATTTCCAAGGTATTCGGTATTTTGCCCCCTACAGTCAGTGTAGTATTTTCACGGCTTGAGTTTCCTATTATCCACAACCTATGACCTACAAGTTATGACAGGACGATCGACCTTTTCAAAAGAAACGGGCGATCGAACTCAAAACCGTTCGCGTTTAATACTGACGCTGCCAGGGCGGCGGGCGGTTGGGGGAACAGGTGTGCTGAGTTGAGAACCCTAACTATTACTATACCTAAAAAATATTTAGGAGACAGCGGACTGGCGCGTCGAGTTTGGCCCGCCAAAAGGTTCTCATTCCCAGAGCTTTTTTGATTTTTGTCGTTCTATAGCAATCCTTGCAATAGTTGTGGAATGAGTCGAACAGCAAATTTAGCGTCGAAGCTTGAACCAGGTTGATAACTGACGAAAAAATTGCTAATTCAGAGCCAATTAATATCCGCCGACTTGGACTTTACATCCGGAAATAAAATATAAAATCAAAAAATGATGCTTTTCACTTTTCTATTTTGAAGGAATCAAAACTGCTAACTAAGATGTATAAATTCACAGTTGGCACCATCCTCAATAAATCCGTAGGAGCGGGTTTACCCATAACCTTAAACAGTACCAACAAATTAAATAAACCCGTTCCCACTTCCGAGACAATCATTTACTAACATTAGTGCCCGATCTCAGTATAAACTCAGATCGGGCACTATTTGCAATCCGATCGCAACTTGAGTCTTTTTTATCGGATGACGGCTAAAGCACCGGCGCCTGCTGCTGCTGCTGCCGAAGTAAGAGCGGTGAAAAACAGCCACCACGAGGCAACTTCTGCTGCTTTGCGGGTTTCTTCGGCTTGTTTTTCGGCTTGCACTTTGATGCTTTCGAGGCGAAGCTGCGCCTCTTGCTGCAAGCGTTCTGCTCTTTGCAAGACGCTGTTGCGGCTTCTTTCAATTTGGTCGATCAAGCGGTTGGCATCTGCTTCGGAAATGTCCTCCCGGGAACTGATGAGTGCTACTAAAGTATCGCGGTTGAAATGACCCAGCCGATCGCGCAAAGCGTCAAATCCGGCTTGCGGGTCGTCAAATAACTTCCGCACGTCCCGCGTAATGCCTTCGTAGTTTAGTTCTGGGCGATCGAGCGAATTGAGGTAATCCCGAACTTTTCCGAGAATCCCGTCAATTACCGACTGAATACGCTCCTGTATTTTCTGAATTTGCAGTGCGAACTCGTCGCGCACCGACAAAATCCCATCGACAATGCGATTGGCTTCTGCTTCAGAAATATCCGGGCGCTGAGACAGCAGAGAAACAACTGTAGCTCGATCGATGTGTGACAGGCGCTCGCCCAAACTGTAAGCGCCGACTTTCGGGTCGTGTAGCAGCAGTTGCAAGTCGCGCTTGATCGCTTCGGGATTTAATTCATCCTTGCCCGTATTGCGCAAATAATCTTCTAAAACAGCCTGAAAATCCTGCACTTGGGTTTGCACCCGCTTTGCCAAACGGCGCGGCGCTTTCACAATCGAGCCAAGAGTATCCTGCACTTGGTCGATAATTTGATTGACTTGTTCCTCGGTCAAATCTTGTCTCTGAGAAAGCAGTTTTACCAAAGTATCGCGATCGACTTGAGACAGGCGGCCGCGCAGCGCTAAAGCTCCTTCTTTGGGATTTTCCAGCAGTTTTGTCAAATCCCGCTTAATCCCTTCTGGATTGAGTTCTGATTTGCCAGTATTGCGCAGGTAATCTGCAAGGGCGGTGGTGCTTTGGTCGTACTGATCCTTAGCTTTTTGGGCCAACTTTTGCGGCGCCTGCAGCGCGCTGTGCCAAGTTTCTTCGGCGCTGTCGATCAGCTGATTTACTTGGTCTTCGCTGAGGTCTTTCCGCTGAGATAGCAATTTTACCAAAGTATCGCGATCGAACTTAGAAGCTCTAGATCTCAGCGCCCACATTCCCGCTTCCGGGTTGTCCAGCAGCGTTTTCAAATCGCGCTTGATGCCTTCGGGATTGAGTTCTTCTTTGCCCGTAGAGTTCAAGTATTCTTGTACTCTTTGCCACTGGTTGTCTACTCGGACTTGCGCTGCTTCTTGCAGACCTTTAGCATCTGCTAAAACTACATCTCGCGTCCTTTCCAACTCTTGAACAATATGTTCTACTTCCTGAAATCCGAAATTGTCGCGGCCTCTGAGAATTTCCACGAAACGGTCGTGGGTGTAAGGAGCAAGCCGATCGCGCAACTGTTCGTAACTAGCGTCGGAATCCTCTAATATTTTTTTGAAATCGCTCCCGATACCTGCAGCTGTCAGTTCCTCTTTCGCCGTCAGCTTCAAATAAGTTTCCACCCGCCACTGCAAATCGCGAGCTTTTTCTTGCTCCTCGGCAAAGCTCACGGTTTGTAAAACTCGCTGTCTAATTGCTTCTAATTCCTGGGAAATTTCTTTAATTTTGTCTTGGGTAAAAACGCCTCTACTGGCCAGGATTTCCGCAAAATTCGCCTGTCTTAGTTTTTCTAATTCGCGGCGCACAGTTCCCGGATCTGCCGTAGGATCGTAGAGCACGTCACGAAATTCGCGCTCGATCGCTTGCGGGTTCATCTGCCACGAATAAGTATTGAGCAAGTAGTTTTCTACGTCAGCCCGAATTGGGCTGTAAGTTTGTGGTTCGCCTTTTACTTGAGCAGTAATTTTATCAGTTTGCAGGCTAACTTTGTCTTTAGCTGCTTTGAGCTGACCGACTACTTTCTCCACATCCAAGTCGGAAATATCCGTGCGACCCAATACTATTCCCATTAAAGCATTGACTGCCATTGTCGTTGCTTGGGACATCATGGTCGGGCTTTGTCCGGAATTTTGACCGCCCAGATTGCCGAGGACTTTTTCTACCCTACTTGTTAGTGTATCTGAGACCAAATCTCCTGGTTTGGCAGATTTGAGATAGTCTACTAATTGGGCGATCCCGTCTGATTGCTGCCCTTGTTTTCCTACTTGTTTCCAAGCATCTTGGAGTTGGTCTACAATGCGGTTTACGTCGCGTTTTGATAAGTCAGATCGCGAACTTACTAAATCTACCAGAGTTTGCCGATCGAGATTCGGCAAATTTTCGCCAGCAATTGCTTTGAGTTGGGGATCGTTGAGCAATTTTTCAAATTCGCTGCGCATCCCTTTGATGTCTAATTCCGGCGGTTTGAGGCTTTGGATGTAATCTTCGACGTTTTCGCGCAAGCTTGTGGGGTCGATCGCGCTACCGAGTTCGTGGCTAACTGCTGCTGCTGCTGCTTTGGCTGTGGCGACGACTTGATTGCTGGCTGCTTTGGCGCCGATGGCCGAGGCTGCGGTGCCGAGAATCGCTTGAAAGCCTGATGTCGCGGTGTTAACGACGGAACCGATCAGGGAACCGACGGTGGTGGAGCTCACCCAGACGAGCATTGAGAAATAGGTTGCCCACACCACTAAACCGAGGATCGCACCTAAACCGGGACTGGTAATGAAGCTGAGCTTAACTGCCAGCAAGCAAGCAAAGAATATGGCGATGGTGACGGTGATTAGCGTCCAAGTACCTACCTTTCGGCCGATGTGGCGGACTGGCGAGCTGCCGCTATCCGACTGGTGGTCGCCGTCGTCATGGGATTGTCCCATGTAGGAAAGGCCTGCAGCTACTGATAAATTTGTTAGCAAGAGTTGGAAAGCGCAGGCGAGCACGACTCCAGCTATCAAGGTGATAAAAAAGTGTGACCCGAAGCCTGACCC
Organism: Microcoleus sp. C2D2; assembly: GCF_036702495.1. NCBI lineage: Bacteria > Bacillati > Cyanobacteriota > Cyanophyceae > Oscillatoriales > Microcoleaceae > Microcoleus > Microcoleus sp. C2D2. Next base: position 130,390 of record NZ_JAUBTO010000002.1, read on the forward strand.
GGAATAGAGGGGTGCTGCGCCTTCTACTGTGTTTGTAGTAGTCCCCTGTCCTCCCACTTGGGCCAGCCAGAACCCCATGTTATACAGTTGTGGATTTATTGGCAAATTTTGATACATAGTATATTCCTCGTTAAGGGGTGGGTGCGCGCGATCTTTGGCGCGAGTTAACCAATGTATAGTTTTAGACTCATGCCCCCAATGGCAAGCATCCCCTTATTGACGAGCTAAAGCATCCCCCTACAGTTGGAAGTGTAGAAATATGTCTGCGGCAGGCTGTCACTTTAGGGATATTTGTGCTATGTAACTTGGCAGTTGTTAAGTTATTAGTTCTTAGTTATGAGTAAAATGCACTGCGGCGCACCCGAGATTGATAGTAGTAAGGGTAAGTCGGATTAAAATAATCGCAGAGGAAAATCTTTGGTAGAGGGATATAAACAGTCTGTACAGAAGCGCGACAAATTGTTTAAAATTCATCTACCAATGCCATAGCACATTAGCCTTCAAGGAATTCGATCGTGGAACGAGAAAGTCATGCAATTATTATTGGCGGCAGTTTAGCAGGACTGTTGGCCTCTAGAGTATTAGCAAAACACTTCGATCGAGTAAGTATTGTTGAAGGGGATTTTTTGCCAGAAAAACCCGCACCTCGCCCCGGTATTCCTCAATCCCGTCACCTTCACGTCCTTTTAAATCGGGGAAAAATCATCCTAGAAGAGTTTTTTCCCGGCTTGGAAAACGAACTGGTAGCTGCTGGTGCTCCTAGTGTAGATTCGAGGTCGATCAGGTGGTTGACTCCGGCGGGTTGGGCCCCGCACTTTAGCCCGGATCTAAATGATTTAATTATGTTCAGTCGGGATTTTCTTGATTGGCACATTCGCCGTCGCTTGGCTGAAAATACGAACGTGCATTTCCTCGAAGGAGGGAAAGTAACCGGATTGCTGACGAATGCCTCGCGCGCGGAGGTTGCTGGCGTGTCGGTGCGTTTTCGCGATCGCCACAACCCGGCTAACATCCATGAAGAGAATTTGTATGCAGATTTAGTAGTCGATGCTGGTGGCAAAGTTTCCAAAACACCTCAATGGTTGAAAAGTTTGGGCTATGAACCTCCGCCAGAAACCACTATCAATGCTTTTGTCGGCTATGCCAGCCGCATCTATGAAGGCAGCGGTAAATTGTCAGACACTGCGCCAGTATTTGTGTCAACAGCACCGCCATTTCGCACCCGCGGCGGTGGAATTTTTCCGATCGAAGGCAATCGCTGGCTGGCAATTATCCTCGGGGGCGATCGCGATTATCCCCCCGAAGACGAAGCAGGTTTTCTAGAATTTGCCCGCACTTTGCCAACCCCGACAATTTATGATGCAATTAAAGACGCAGAAGCAATAACACCTGTTTATAGTTATCGAGGTACAGAAAACCGTTTGCGCCACTACGAACGCCTCGCTCGTTACCCTGAAAACTTAATAATTATCGGTCATGCAGTTTGCGCTTTTAACCCGATATACGCACAGGGTATGACGGTTGCTGCACTAGATGCTCAGATGCTAGATAAATGTTTGCAAAAGCAAAGAGAGCGGTATCCAGAAGGCGATTTAACAGGCTTGGCGCGACAATTTCAACAAAAATTAGCAAAATTACACACTACTCCTTGGACGTTTGCCATCAGTCAGGATTCCCGCTATCCGGGAAGTGAAGGTGCAAAACTAAACCTCCCTACGCGACTGACAATTGATTACATGGATCTGGTGTTAAAAGTGATGGTATCAGATGCTAAAGTTTGTCAAGCATTTTTGCAAGTTATGCACATGAATGAGTCGCCGGCTGTACTTTTTCATCCCAGTATTGCGGTTAAGGCGATCGGGCAATTAGTCACCGTCCCGCATTCGGCAAAAGGCAGAACGCAGAATTAATAGAAAGAGTTTACACGGAATCAGCTTATTTTTTCCAATTCTATAGTCCTGGACGCATGGGGGCAAAGAAACCGGGTTTTTTTACGAAAAGACGCGTCGCAGCCCGCACACGAGCGTAAAAAACCCGGTTTCGAGGAGTCGGAGTGCGTCCAGGAGGGCTGATATTATGTCCGCTAGAACCTGCACCATCAAATTGGTTTGTAGTGAGGAATGAAGTCCTCACTACTTGCCTTGTAACGGTTATTTTAGCGGACACGATCTCAGACAATTCGGAAATCGCTAACAGCAATTAAGCTGGCATTGACTCCAGTTAACGAAGCAATTACTTCTCCACTTCCTTTCAACTTAATCAGCGCGCTGTTATTGTCCTGACTTATGTCTAACTGGTCAAAACTCAGACCCCCCGACAATCCTATGAAATCCTGACCTTTGGCAAAATCAGAAATCGTATCAAATCCGGTGACGACTCCTAAGACAAAAGTGTCGCTGCCCAAACCTCCGATGAGGCTGTCGTTCCCTAACTCTCCCGACAAGAAATCATCGCCAACGCAGCCGAGTAAGGTATCATTATCTTCACCGCCGTAAATTGTATCGTTTCCTTCGCAGCCGTCGATTAAGTCCTTATTCTCGTTGCCGCTTAGGAAGTCATCTCCTGCACCGCCGCACAAAGTATCGTCTCCGAGTTCTCCGAAGAGAGTATCATTGCCTTGGCTGCCTAGAATTAAATCCTCAGCTTTTCCGCCGGATAGGATATCGTTTCCTTTGCCACCGTCGATAAAATCATTACCTCGATTGCCCAAGATTAAGTCATTATCTTCTTGGCCGGCAATTGAATCGTTGCCATCATTCCCAAAGATCAGGTCTTCACCAAAACCACCAAGAAGGATGTCGTTTCCTTTGCCGCCAAATAACAGGTCGTCTCCCTTGTTGCCGTCAATAAAATCATTGTCTTGATTGCCGTTGAAGATATCTTTAAATTCGCCACCAAATAGGTTGTCGTTGCCAGTTAAAGCATCAAAGATATTGGGACTGTTGCTGCCAAAATAGGCGTCATTTCTGGGAGTGCCAATTAGAAGACCGGGACTACCATTGATAATATTATCAATTTGTTGGTTGGGTTTGTTGAGATTGGGATACTCAATTTGAGCGCAAAGGCAATCTGTATCGGGAATGTTAACAGGTGTCGGCGTGGGTACGGGTTCCGGTGTCGGCGTGGGTACGGGTGGAAATGTCGGCGTGGGTACGGGTGTCGGTGTCGGTCTGGGTACGGGTGGAGGTGTCGGCCTGGGTATGGGTGCAGGTGTCGGCGTGGGTACAGGTGCAGTTGGTGTGGCTGTGACTGTGGCCGTAATTGGGAAATCAAAGGGATTTTCGTCAGTATCATTATTGACAAATTGCAGCGTACCTGTTTTATTTCCTGCTGCTGTCGTATCTACTTGAAGAAGCAAATTAGCACTCGCGCCGGCGGCAACAGTTGCAGGTAAGTTTCCGACACTGCTAAATCCGGTTGGTAAGGTAAGGTTGCTGAGGCTTAAAACTCCTGTACCGAGATTTTTAACGGTAAAGGTTTTGTTGAGAGTCCCGCCAACTATCACGCTACCAAAGTCGATCGCACTTGCAGTACCATCTACTATATCTGTTGTCCCGTCTAGGACTTGAATTTCTGGTAAGGGTGCGGTTGTGACTGTGGCCGTAATTGGGAAATCAAAGGGATTTTCGTCACTATCATTATTGACAAATTGCAGCGTACCTGTTTTATTTCCTGCTGCTGTGGTATCTACTTGAAGAAGCAAATTAGCACTCGCGCCGGCGGCAACAGTTGCAGGTAAGTTTCCGACACTGCTAAATCCGGTTGGTAAGGTAAGGTTGCTGAGGTTTAAAACTCCTGTACCGAGATTTTTAACGGTAAAGGTTTTGTTGAGAGTCCCGCCAATCGTTGCACTGCCAAAGTCGATCGCACTTGCAGTACCATCTACTATATCTGTTGTCCCATCTAAAACTTGAATTTCTGGTATCGGAACGTCGTCATCGGTATTAGTCACCACGACATCGGCTGGATCAACTCCGCTGTAATTAGGGTCCGTACTGGTAGCGGCGGCGGTAACAATGTTATAGGTTTTATCCCCATCTACTAGATTGTCATCAACTCCCGTTGCGGTGACTGTTTGTGCAACATTCCAATTAGCGGAGGTGAAAGTGACTGAAGTTGGGGAAACTGTTCCTTCGGCCGTGTTATCGCTGGTTAAACCTACAGTCACATCAGCCGTGGGTTGACTGTCGAGTTGAACTGTAAATGTGGCTTTACCACCAGCCTCAGTAGTAGTTAATCCTGTGGTCGGTGCGATCGTAATACCAGCAGTACCCTGGTCAGTAATCGTCACACTTTGGTTAGTGGTAGTGCCTAATCCTATCCCCGTTGACGGGTTGCTAATTGTTAAAGTAGCTATTTCCGCACCTTCGACAATATTATCATCATTAACTGTGAGGGTTACTTGCCCCGTATTACTTCCATCTGGGATAGTTATTTGAGTGGGAACAGTACCAGTAAAATCCGCCGCACTAGCAGTACCAGTTAATGCTAAATCAATAGTTTGATTGCCGACGACATTACCTTCTGCAGTAGCGGTAAAGGTAATAGCTGTTTTCCCGGCTTCGCTGGCAGTAGTTGTGCTGGCAGTGAGGTTAACTTTCGGTGCTGGAATGGTAATATTAAAAGTAGCTTTGTCCGAAAGGTCAACACCACCATTCAACGTGCCGCCGTTATCTTGCAGTTGTACTTCAACCGTGGCAGTTCCCGGTTGGCCGTTGGGGGTATAGGTGAGCGTGCCATCATTTGCTACAGTTGGTCCTGTGGTAAATAAGCCGCTACCGCTGGTAATATTAACTTTGTAATTGTTAACAGCTTGAGTTGCTTCATTGGCGGGGCCTAAATTAATTGTGTTTGCCCAACTTGTAACGGTTTGAGCCGTATTTGTCCAAGAAGTTAGGGTTTGGTTGCCTAAGTTAGTGAAACTGGGTTTGTCATTGACTGGATTAACGGTAATGGTAAAGTTTGTTACTGCGGAAGTATCAACTCCATTGTCAAGAATGCCGCCACTGTCTTTAACAACAACATCAAAGGTGGATGTACCATTCGCCTCAGGGGCGGGAGTATAGGTGAGGTTGCCACTGGCATCTATGGCGGGTAATGTCGCAAATAAGCTGGGGGTGCCGATGTTGCTGACGGTGTAGGTAGCGGTTTGGGCGGATTCGTCGGCTGCGCCGGGGTTGAAGGTGGCCCAACTCGTTACTGTTTGCGCCCCGCTGTCTTCGTTGACGGAGGTTGGGTTGGTGGCGGTGAAACTGGGAATATCGTTGACGGGGGTAACGGTGATGGCTACGGTGTCGGTGGCCGTGCTGAAGGCAGTTATGCCGCCGTTGTTAGTGGTGTCAGCGGTGCTGCCGTTGACGCCAGATAAGCTATCCCAGGCGCGGAAGGTGATGGCGTCAGTAAGGGTGCCATTGTAGTTGGCGGTTGGTTGGAAGTAGAGGCGGGTATCGGGATTGGCGGCGAGTAGGCGAGCGTTGGTATTGGATACGGCAACCAAGGCGTTCCAGTTTGTGCCGCCGTTAGTGCTGTAGAACCAAGTGCCGTTGGTGGTGTCGGCGGCGGTGATGGCGATGCCTGCCACTGCGCCAGTGTCGGGGTCGGTGATGTTTGTACCTATAGCAGCCAGGTTGGAAATGAGTGTGCCGACAGCGCCAGTAGGTGCAAGCGCATCTTCTAGGAGGGGGAGGGTGAGGGCGCTATCGGCAAGAACGGGTGCGGTATTGGCGATGATGGTGCCGTAAACATCGTTATTGTCTTGGCTGTTGCCGACACCGTTGGCAGGGGTGGTGGCAGCGGGGGTGCTTGCTTGGTTGGGAGCGTTGTTGGTGGTGAAGGTGGATCCAAATGTGGTGACAGTGGGTGGGGTACCTGGCATACCCTGGGGATTGCCATTAGTGTTAATGGTGGAAGAAGTCATGGCAAAAATTGCCCCACCTTTGCCTTGACCGGGGTTTGTGCTTGCGCCTGTGCCGCCTTCCGCTTCGTTGCCAGTAAAAGTGGCGTTGTTGAGGGTTAAAGTGCCTTGGCGGATAAAGACAGCACCCCCCAAGCCCGCACCACCGCCGCCCAAGCCGATGCCGCCGCCGTCGTCGCCGTTGCCACCGCCAAAGCCGCCCAAGCCGTCGGCGCCGCCGCCGCCGCCGCCAAAGCCACCGTCGCCGCCGCTCAAGCCGCCGCCGCCGCCGCCGCCAAAGCCGCCGCTGCCGGCGGTGCCGCCGCCGCCGCCGCCGCCGCCAAATTCACCGTCCTTGCCGGTGCCATAGCTACCGCCGAAGCCGCCGCCCAAGCCACCAAAGATACCCCCCTTACCACCGACGCCGGTGTCACTGTTACTGCCGGTGCCACCACCACCGCCATTTTTACCAATTACACCATTCCCCCCGATGGCAGAGTTGTTTGTGAACTTCACATTACTCAGCGTCACCGTCCCGTCAGAAATGAACAGTCCGCCCCCCATACCGGCAGCCCCGCCACCGCCACCGTAGCCATTTCCGCCTTGCGCCCGTCCCCCCGTAATGGTGAGGTTAGATAAAGTGACACTTCCCGACTCGATAAAGAAGGGGCGAACATCCCCGCTATCATTTATATTGTTATCATTGACATCCCCAATGACAAAAAACCCACCGCCATTAATTACAATATTGCTTTTAATGGGGATGGCGGGATCTGCGGTAAACCGGACATTATTTGCCACGGTAATAATGTCATCGCCGGCTGCGGTATTTGCTTGATCGATTGCCCAGCTTAGGGTGTTAGGTTCCAGCCCTGTGCCGTCATCGGTGGGGACGGTGACATTAAAAGTTGCCAAGCTAAACTCATAGTTTTGCATTGCCTGAGCATTAAAGGGATTTGTGGCTTCTATGCTGCCGGTTTGTATTTCTAAATCCCAATCGGCCCCTAATTTTGTACTCCCGGTTTTGTCGTTACTTGCGGTAATATCCGCCCCTGTGATTTCGCTGAGTTTTTGAATAAAATAGCTCCCCCCTGCCCCCATTTTGAAGGGGGGTTCTGAGTCTTCTTTCCCCCCTTTTGAAGGGATGAGGGCGGGCTCTCCCCCTACATTACAGCCATACCATAAAATGTCGGCATTTTTACTCAAATTTGCTTGCCATTGCTGCAATAAAGTTGAGTAGCTTTCTAAGTTTTCGCTGTTAAGGTAAGTTGCACCAAGTTTTAAACTGCCCTGACTGCCGTGTGAAAGAATATGAACAGCGCTAAGATTAGAAGTGCCGGCCAGTATTTCTGTAATTTGCTCAACGCCATCGCGGGTTCCATCCAGCACCACAACTTGCGTGTCTGCGGGAATGTCCGCTACGAGTTGCTGGTAATTCTGTACAGTCGGATCGACGATAATAATTTGCTTGGCTGCGATATTCATAGATTCAGTCCTGGTTTTAGTGGGAAATTAAGTGAAAAAAAAGATGATTTTTTCTCTCGGAAATCTGCTAACTCCTGAAGAGTTAAACTGGGTAACTTCTCAAGTTCTAAACGGTGAGTTTGTTGATGGCAAAATTACTGCGGGTGTGGGGGCATCCGGAGGTGAAGGATAACCTGCAATTAAAAGCCGATTTTCCTCTGGTGCCGGAACTCAATAAGGTTGTAATACAAGCTCTCTGAGGCGCTCAACCTTTTAAAATGGCGGTGCGACCAAAGATTATAAGCCCTGCTATTTTTAGTAAATATGAACCGGGGATGAAGTATGGAACACATATTGATACTTCCCTGATGGGTGGTGAAAATTATATGATGCAGACGGATATTTCCATGACGATGTTTTTGAGTCCAGCATCCAGTTACACTGGGGGAGAGTTGGTGATAAAAAGCCCGCATGGTGAGCCATCGGTAAAATTGGATGCTGGAGCCTTGGCTGTCTATCCTTCTACATCTTTGCATGGCGTTGAACTGGTGACGCAAGGTGTTAGGTTTGCGGCAGTTAGTTGAGTGCAAAGCCTGAGCCGCGATGCTCATCAGCGGGAGATTTTGCTTGATTTGGAGACGGCGGGGCAAAGCATTTTTGAAAAACATGGAAAACACCCTGAATTTGATTTTATTTGTAATAATTTTACCACTCTCTTACGCCTGTGGGCTGACGTTTAAAGTTGTTTATGCCCTTTTTATTGCTTCTTAATTTCTGTTTGATGACAATGACACTGGCTTGACTATAACTCGATTATACCCAAAAAGATAAGCTATCAAATAGCTCAAACAAATCGGGCAGTAAAATCGTTTTTATAGGTTTAAAATCGACTATATCGCTCACTTGATGTAACCCTTGTGTTTTCTGCTTTTTATCAAATTCTGGCTCTTTATTATATTGAACATTATCAAAATCATGATTGAAAGGCTCTTCGCCAATAAATTGATAAATTAGCGATATCGTTTTACCAGGCATTATGGTTAATAGCTCATAGTCTACTAGTAGAATAGATGCACTTTGTTCGCTGTAAAAAGCTTTTTTAATGGCGTTATAAGCATAACCCACTAAACGCGAACCTTGACTTAATGTTTCGGTGCGACTGTAAACTGTAGCCCGTTCTGCTGGATTATTAAATAACCTGGAAACATCAAAGGGGTTGCGCCGAATCACTAACTCGATACTGTCCATTATCCAAGGGATATTTCTGACGCAGCAAATCACTTTTGCTTCGGGAAATAGTTCCCGAATTAATGGCAACTTGCTGCACCAAAGGCGATTGGTGTCGAAGATGATTTCTTTGTCAGCTTGCGGGTGGTAATAAGCTGAAAAGATGCTCGCAATCCGAGCCCGTTTTTGTTCTGGGGAAATGAACGCGGAAAACTCATTGTCTTCGCTCATGGCTTCCCACATTCGCTCTACTAAACCCCCCACGAGGCTAGTCATGGCGGCGTGAAACCGGGGGTTTTTTCGCAGGATGGCTGCTAGTAAGGTAGAGCCTGAAAGCAGCAATCCCGAGATAAAGTGGGCTTTCTGGGGCATCCAGTTGGAATATATTTAAGGTTGGTAAGTAGTCTGCATTTGAAGAGAAAAAAGCGATCGCTTTTGCGGTTGCTACTTGCTGTTTCATTGCACACTATTGACTTTCAATAATCTCTGGAGGCAAGACAGTGCCTCCAGCATCTGAGACGGTATCTGCTTTAAGTTGGATGTTGCATAACTTTACGGAATTACCGCCGAGTTTATTGCAAAAGCTATCTTGCGGTAGATGGCAGTCTCTTTCGTTCATTATAGACTGGCGAGTTGGAGAAAAGTGCGATCGAACTCGGCCAAGAATAATGATGACCTCGGTCATTGCTTTGGGCAAAAAAATGTGCTAGGAGAGATTTAGACCAAAATCAGTCCTGGACGCACTCGCAACCCAAGCGTTGGGGAGTTTTCTACGGGGATTCTGGGCTGTAAGAATGTTTTTTGGTCGATCGAATGTGCAATTCTCAATTGCCCGCCAAACAATCTAATTGTTCTTGCATTTGGGCGGTAACTCGATCGAAACAAGCATCAACATAATCGCGATCGCGCGCCGCCTCCGAACCGTACCTCTCAAATACAATCGGTTCGCACACGCGAGTCCGAATTTGCACGGGTAAAGGCAGGTTTGGTAAAGGCCCAATACTCAATCCCCAAGGCAATCCCAAATACACCGGAAATACCACCGGGTCGATGCCCAACAACCACGGCATCCCCCATTCGTGCAATTGCTTTGCTTGTTCGTACAAATCGGCCAAAACTATCAAAGTATCGTGGGCACCGTGGGATATAATTGGTATAATTGGCACTTCTTCTCGCAAGGCTAATTTGATAAATCCCTTGCGTCCTGCAAAGTAGATTCGATCGCGCAAGTGGTGGGGGCGAAAAACATCTTGGGCGCCGCCCGGATAGACGAGAACTGGGGCATTTTTACGCAAAGCTGCGATCGCCATTTTCGGATGCGCTTTGAGGGCACCACACTGAACCGCCATGCTAGCAACATCAGGAGAAACTTGCCAAACCGTCGGGTGCATCAATCCGTAGGCCAAGCGTTCGGTTCCGTACCTGCGGAACCATTCGTAGAGGAACATAAACATATCTGGAGCGGCGAGTCCCCCGTTGTGAGTACCGACAACGAGCATTTTTCCGCTCGCGGGTACGTGGTGCCAGCCGTCGCTTTGTACGCGAAAATAGTAGCGGTACAGCCATTCCCAGATTGGCAACAAAAGCTGAATGAAGTCGGGATTGCGATCGTCTAAAGATAGACCGTCAAAGGGATATTTAGAGGATTTGCCGTCTTTTTTGTTAGTAGTTATTGTCACTGCAAAAATATTTAACGCTTTGGTCATTATATAGCAGAAGTCAGAAAGCTTTAGCTATCTCGGAGAGAAGGAATAAGGGAGCATCTCAGTTTGGCTTTTACTCTCCTTGTGCGTGCCAGCGGGAGGATCGCCATCCCAAAAAAATATTTTTACTATCATTAATATGCTCCGATTCAGAAGGAATATACCGCATTAGTTTCAGCAATTAAAAACGTCGTAACCGTCTAGCGGGGTTGCTATATCAATATAATTAAATCAGAACTGGCGCCAATATTACGTTTCTGATTTGAGCGGGCTGGTTTTGTTCGCAGGTTTTGTGCTGGTTGTCTATTTTGTTGGCTAAACCCGCCCCTTGTATCTTTAAACAGACAGCCTCCCGAACCGCAGCACGCCAAGTAAAGCGTCAGCGAGTAATATCAATTCCGGTAACACCGGAATGATGGGGAGTCGTCCGTTGGGAGTCGTCCGTTGGGGAATGTGGAATTATTGACCTTGACTCGATCGTGCCCATGCAACCGGAAACGATATAAATACCAAGAAACCTTCCAAGTTTCTCACTTAAGAGCCAGAACCAAGGGCACCTGAAGTCAAGGAATTACAAGCCGGCGTTGCGACGACTAGAATCCTTAAGGGAAATGTCTCCCCAGAAACAAAATCCTTTGGAAACAGCTACAGCAACTGTCATTGACCGATCGCGCGGTGGCCCCGGCCACAAAAACACAACCAGGTTTAAAGCCGATGGGTTTCCGTTTTGGAAGATTTTATCAAATTGAGGCCAGCCATCGGGTCAATGCTAGCGATTTGCGCTGTTTGCCGCAATTTTAAGTAAGGTGCGATCGACAGTTGAGTTATGTGAGCCAGCAAGAAGGACTGTATGCGGCTTGCGGCACCCCACTACGACGATGGGGTCGATCGCACCAATCGCCTGTCACTCAGAATCTTGGAGCCTCTCAAGCACCATCTCGCTCTCGAAGCTGCCTTGAGTGAACCTCAAATGCAGCAAAATATTACTCAACTGCAACTACTGGCAGCTAAATAGTTTAACCAACACCTGACAAGATATTGACGGGCAACAAAAGACTTGCATTCCTAGTAAACTGTCAGGCCTTTAAACACTTAACAGTTAACTGTTGACTCGGACACTCGGACACTCCCCCACTCTCCCGGCTCTCCCCATCGGGCCCACTCGTCTTCTCCCCCTCCCCCGCTCTGCCATAACGAGCAATTTATAGGCGTAGCAGCTTAATTGGTCTTGGCTTAACTCTCAGCAAAAATTAAATTATGTAGATAAAACTTGACTTACAGCCATAAAAAATGTTAATTAGAGCTTTTTCCTGGAAGACAAATCGATTTTTTTGCTATATTGACCTGCAATAAAGATAATGGTTTTGATGAGATGAGGAGTTGAACGGATGAAAAACTTGAGTTACTGGAACAAACCTGCTGCATTGCTGGGCGCGATCGCGATCGCAGCCGTCTGTGTGCAAGCGAATGCGATCGGTGTTGCCGCCCCATCCACATCCGCTGGGAGTCAGGATGCTGAAAATAGTTCATTTGAAGATAGCGCCACCTTTCAAATAGCCCAAGCTGGCAACATTTGCCGCAAAGTCACTCCCAAAGAAGGTTTGACCGTTCGCCAGAACCCAGACCCCAAATCCCCTAGAGTTGGCGGTGTAGCAACTAACACTCAGGTAACGCTGTCCCAAAGCGCTACTTCTGTTAAAGCCTCCGACGGCCGCCTCTGGATTCAAATTACCGCTCCGGTAAAAGGGTATGTAGCTAGCGGGTACCCCAACAACGAGGCTAATTTAGGTTCGTGCACGACAGCAAGCACAATTAGTCAAACTTCCCCAAGTCCGCAACCGGCACCTGCAGCGACACCTGCACCTGCAGCGACACCCGCACCGGCACCGAGTCCAAGTCCTGCACCTGCAGCGACACCTGCACCGGCACGGACTCCAAGTCCAGCACCGGCACCGGCACCGACACCAGCACCGGCTCCAGCACCGGCACCGACACCAGCACCGGCTCCAGCACCGGCACCAGCACCGGCACCAGCACCAGCACCAGCACCAGCACCGGCACCAGCACCGGCACCTGCAACGGGCCCCGTAAGTCTGTGCCGCCAAGTAGAACCTCGCGTAGCGCCGAGGGGTCTAGCTATCCGCACTGAGCCTTCAAGGACTGCTGCGGTTAAAGGTGGTGTACCGGCTAACGGTCAAGTAACGCTTGTGCCGAATTTCCAGTTAGTGAGAGATAAGAATGGAGAAGACCGCAATTGGGTTGAGATTTCAGCCCCTGTGGCCGGATTTATCTCGGCTGGAAATTTGATCATGTGCAAGTAAACTTGTGAGTTCGATCGCTCTTTTTGACTAAAAGAGCGATCGACACCGAAAATAGTTTTAAGATTGTCGCGCAGCCAGGAAGGCGGGGCCCAGACTGCTTCCTGGACTTACGGATGAATAACTTATTTCTGTCGGGAAGTAGCGGTAGTGAATCTTTCTGGGCCTCTGTTTTTCGTCGGTTGCGTCAAGTCCTAGCTTCCTTCTTCGCAACGCACGCGGGATGAATGAATTTAAGCAAAAAGCCGATCGACCTTTCTACCTACAGAGGCCGCTTGCCCAATTTTGGTGTCCGCGATTTGGTTGACACTTGGATTGTCGGCCCATCCAGACAATTTCCCACTTATTTTGCCTGAGTCTGAGTTCGATGCGGTACCGCATTCCGGCAACAGAATCGTCAGCTAAACCGACGACGGTTTGGAGAATTACGGCTGTTTCTCGCGTGGGATATTCAACTGAAATTTGGTCGCTTTTTCGGCCTTCAGATTCTCTGTCGCTGCTAAAAAGTTTTGCTGCGATATCTTTGGGGTTGGAGAGGGTAATTTTGCGATCGGCAAGGAACTGTTTAGCGTTAATTGCTTGGTAGTTCGATCGGGCGGCGGGCTGCCCCTTTGCTGCGATGGGAATTTGGATGCAGGCGAAAACAGCTAGGAAAAAGAGCGATCGCTGGAGAGTTGATTTGTTCATTAGGCTTCAGATTGTGCGAGAAACTTTTGTCTTCGAGATGCGAAAGCCGCCAAATCGGCCTCGGTGAATTGAGTTTGCTGCCATGAGGGGCGGGCAAGCAGTCGATCGCACCAAGCTTGAATTTTAGGATAGCCGTCTAGGGACACATCAACCCAAGATAGCAAGGGTACGACGGTGCCGGCAACGCACTCGGCAAAGGTGACACTGTTGCTAGCGAAAAAAGGGCGATCGTCCAGCAAGCCTTCAAAGAATTTCAACACTGTATCGACTTTTTCCTTAGCCTTTGCGATTTCCTGCGGTTGGGAACTTCCCCAGCCCATTTTTTCACTCCTTAGGGGGTAAAGTTGCGGTAGAAGTTCGTTTACCGTGACCAATTCTACCATCCTCACAACTGCCAAATCTTTCGGTTCTTTTGGCAGCATTGCCGGTTCGGGATACTTTGTTTCTAGATAGTCAAGAATTGCTAGAGACTCGACGACAGTGAAGTCATCATCGACCAAAACAGGGATGCGGTGAAAAGGATTGATTGCCCCAAATTCAGGATGCAAGTGATCGCCGTCCAAGTGGATTTCCACTACTTCAAAGTCGAGGTTTTTTTCTATGAGGGCGACCCACACGCGGCGGGAGTTGGGGGAAATGGGAGTGTGATAAAGTTTCATAAATGGTGGGGGTAATTATTGAAAGGTAATATAGCAATCTTCGCATCAGTTTCAATAACTGGTTAACTAGTTACCAGGCTCTGCCTGGGAACCGATGTCACTCTTGCTCTGCCTCGGCCCAGACTATGGAGGCTCTTCCTCCGGATATGTGTTACCAGGCAGAGCCTGGTAACGAGTAAAATCTAAAATCTAAAATCTAAAATCTAAAATCTAAACTTCCTTAGAGGCGTTAACCCACTCTAAGCCCCACTTAAAATCTTTATCCATCTCTGGGTGGTCTCTAAAATATTTCTCATTCTTGCTAACTTCAAAAGTCTTGTCATCAACATTCTTAAACAAGGCAATGGCACATACCATTATACCATCACTAGGATTATCCAATTCCACTTCGATATCTGGCTGATCAATTACCTCTGGCAATTTGATTTTGACAACACCATTAGCCTCAGACCATTTAGCTATGCCCTTATAGATATAAGCGTAAACTAGAATCCGCTTAAATTCAGCAACCTTGTCGCCATTTATCCGTAAAGTCTCACCTTTATCACCCTTACGGTCATCTTCACCCAGATGAATATACGGAGTTATATAGAAATTACCAAACGATTCGCCCAGGGCTTGTATAACGGCCTTTTGTCCATTTTTTAGCTCATACAAGCAACCCAGATCAAGATCAATGGCAGTTTTGCTACCATCTGCTCGAGTTCCTTGACTCCAATTCAATTGAACTATAATTTTACCCAGTCCGCCACTTGGCGTAATTATCGGTATGGGTTTTACAGCCTCTTCCTTTGGTTTATTAAAAACAGGAAAATCTGGCTTTTTATCACTACTTGCTGTAGATGATTCCCCCAAATTATTGTCTACTTCTGACTGTCTAGTTCTCGGTATAGTTATCGAATTTTCATTTGATTTAGTAGGCTGCGGAGTTGACTTATTAGTGGGAGAATCAGCGCTTTTTTCAGACTTAGTTTGCAACACAGTAGACTCTCCGTTTCTCAGAGTAGTGACTGGTGGTGTTTGTGGAGGAGGAAGCTTAACCACAGTTTTCTGCTCGTTCTCAGCTACACTTTTCCGAGCATTCTCAATAATTTTTTTCAAAACCTCAATTTCTATTGGTTGCTCTTCAAGGTCATAGGTGTCACCTTCATGACTTAAGTAATCACGAGCCGCACTCTTATCGAAAGTAGATTCATCAAAACGATTGATTAACTTTTGGATGGTGTTGGTGTCTTTGATCAAAATTCCCACTTCAAACTCTGGGCTACTTTCCTTAGAGGTGAGAAAGTTATGACTTCCCAGCATGGCAAAGTTGTTATCACACACCAAAAACTTTTCATGGGTACCCAATTCCTTCAAATTGAGGCACCCAGGATGTTCCTTTTCGAGTTTACGCAATGTGGGCAATGCCCCATACCAAAATGTATCTATTTGATCTCTAGCCAGATCCTCCAATCTACCCCAACCAATATCAATCCGAACACCTCGCTTTATGAGTTCTTCGCACTTCTCAATCACTACAGCAGTAGCCCAAGAAGTCAGCCAAGGACATACCAGAATCAATCGCTCTTGAACATTTTCCAGCGCATCACTAAGCACTTTTCGACTGTGAGGACGGTTAAACACTAGCCGATCTTCATATTGTTTATCAATGGCTTCATCTACCTGACTTGTGATTGTATTAGGTCTATTTTCTAACAGAGACTTTAAATTGTCCAGCTTTTGCTCTATTCTCTGGTTTTGCTCCAGCAGATTGCCATGACTTTCGCTCAATTTGTCTAATTGTTGCTGCAACTCCCTCAAGCGTTGATTTTGCCAACTCCGTTTGGGCTTCTGTTTCTGAAGATTGTCTTTATTTTCATTAGACATAGACACATAACCTCAAATTTTTTTATACAGCAGTTCCCTAAAGTAGGAGTAGCTAAGCTCCTTCTGAGTATATCAGTCAGCAAAAAAAAATTTAGCTGTCACCTGGTGACAGCTAAATTTTTTATCAAAAAGGCGGACATTATTGCCCGCCATCAAACGATCGACTTAGTAATCGAAGTCGCCGCCGCCCATGCCGCCGCCAGCGCCAGCAGCAGCAGCGCCATCCTTCGGTTCAGGCTTGTCAACGACGATGCACTCAGTTGTCAGCACCATACCAGCAATAGATGCGGCATTTTGCAGAGCAGAACGAGTCACCTTCGCAGGGTCAACGATACCAGCTTCAAACATATCGACAAACTCATTTGTCGCTGCGTTGAAACCGACGTTAAACGGCTTTTCTTTGACGCGCTCAGCAATCACAGCGCCATTCAAACCAGCATTTTCAGCAATCCGCTTCAGAGGAGCAGCCAGAGCCCGTGCCACAATCAAAGCACCGGTCAATTCTTCGCCCTTCAGGCTGCTGTTAGCCCACTCTTCCAATTGAGGAGTCAGGTGAGCCAAAGTTGTACCGCCACCAGGAACAATTCCTTCTTCAACTGCAGCTTTGGTAGCGTTGATCGCATCTTCCAAACGCAGTTTGCGATCCTTCATTTCTGTTTCGGTAGCCGCGCCGACTTTGATGACTGCGACGCCGCCAGCCAATTTGGCCAAACGTTCTTGCAGCTTCTCTTTGTCGTAGGAAGACTCGGTTTCGTCCATTTGACGGCGAATTTGTTCGCAGCGGGACTTGACGGCGGCTTCGTTACCTTCGGCAACAATTGTGGTGCTGTCTTTGGTGATGGTGATGCGGCGGGCTTTGCCGATCATGTCGAGCTTGGTATTTTCCAGTTTCAAACCGGCGTCTTCGGTGATTAGTTGACCGCCGGTCAATACGGCGATATCTTCTAACATGGCTTTGCGCCGATCGCCAAAACCGGGTGCTTTAACAGCAGTCACGTTCAACACACCGCGCAGTTTGTTGACAACGAGGGTAGCTAGAGCTTCTTTCTCAATGTCTTCTGCAATGATCAACAGCGGGCGGCCGGAACGAGCTACTTGTTCGAGCACAGGTACTAAATCTTGTACCAGAGCGATTTTCTTGTCTGTCAGCAAGATGAAGGGTTCTTCTAGAATCGCTTCCATCCGCTCAGTATCGGTGACGAAATAGGGAGAAATGTAGCCTTTGTCGAAGCGCATCCCTTCGGTGATTTCCAATTCGGTGGTCATAGACTTCCCTTCCTCGAGGGAAATCACGCCTTCTTTGCCCACCTTGTCCATTGCGTTGGCAATCATTTGACCGACTTCATCGTCGTTACCAGCAGAGATGGAGCCGACTTGAGCGATGGCTTTGGAATCTTCTACTTGTTTGGCGTGTTCGGCAATTTTTTCTACCAAAAACGTCGTTGCTTTGTCAACACCGCGCTTGAGGGCGATCGCATTTGCACCAGCAGCTACGTTCCGCAGGCCTTCTTTGACCATTGCGTGAGCCAAAACCGTAGCAGTTGTGGTACCGTCGCCTGCTGCGTCGTTGGTTTTGGAAGCTGCTTGACGGATCAGGGCAACCCCTGTATTTTCAATGTGGTCTTCTAGTTCGATTTCTTTGGCGATGGTAACACCGTCATTGACGATTTGAGGAGCTCCGAATTTCTTTTCGAGAACCACGTTGCGGCCTTTGGGACCGAGGGTTACTGCCACTGCTTCGGCCAAAATGTCCATACCGCGTTCGAGGGCGCGACGTGCATTTTCGTTGTAGATGATACGCTTAGCCATAGTTTTTGGGGATTTGAGGGTTTGAGATTTTGGATTGGGGATGATAGATTTTAGTCATTTGTCCCGTGTCATTAGTTGTTTGGCGGCGTTCGCTTTAAACTAATGACTGATGACTAAGGACGGATGACTAATGATTAATTAGTTAACGATCGCCAGAATGTCTTTTTCGGCTAGCAAGACGTATTCGTCGGTGCCGAGTTTGATGTCGGTGCCGGCGTATTTCGAGTAGAGAACTTTGTCGCCGACTTTGACTTCCATTTCAGTGCGAGTGCCGTCGTCGTTGCGCTTGCCGGGGCCCACGGCCGCGACTTCGCCTACTTGGGGCTTTTCCTTAGCTGTGTCGGGCAGAAGGATGCCGCCTGCGGTTTTTTCTTCGCTAGCGCTTACTTTCACGAACACGCGCTCGCCTAACGGTTTAACGGTAGAAACACTCAGTGATACTGCTGCCATAAATAAATCTCCAGATTACAGATTGTCGTCAGTCAGTCGTCAGGGGTCACGATGAAAGCAACAGCGGACTACTTACAACTGACATATTAGCACTCTCGACTCCTGAGTGCTAATTTAGCTTTAGTCAGGGGCGATCGCAACTTACTTGTCAGTACGGGTTCCCGAACCGAGAATGAGTAGGAGCGAAGGAGAGGGGGAGGGAGGGAGAGGGGGAGAGGGAGAGAGGGAGAGGGGAAGAGCGGGAGAGGGGAGAGTGCCATTCGCGGCGAAAAAGCCCGGATTTCGACTTGTTATGCGTTTAAAACTTGCCTCTTGCTTGCCCTCAATTTCTGAATAGTAAAAAACCTACCCTTGAGACGGGAGGGAGTGGGGGCTGTGGTGATGACTTTCGATCGCTAACCAATTACTGTTGACGAATGAATAAAATGCTTGAACATAACGATGAATCGTGCAGCCAAGGCTTGAGCGCTTGCGTCAAAAGCCTGGGCATCGCTCAAATCGAGCGGCATATTTTTATCTGTGCCGACCAAACCGTGCCCAAGTGCTGCTCGCGGCAAACCAGTCTGGAGGCTTGGAATTACTTAAAAAAACGCTTGCAAGAATTGGGGTTGGACAAGCCAAGTCCCGCTCGACCAACCTGTGTCTTTCGCACCAAAGCCAATTGCCTGCGAGTGTGCGCGTCGGGTCCGATTATGGTAGTCTATCCAGACGGAGTGTGGTACCGCGACGTTACTCCCCCCGTCATTGAGAGAATTATTCAGGAACATCTCCTAAACTCAAAGGTAGTTCAAGAATACGCTTTCTTGACTCATCCTTTGCCTGTACCTCAAAAGGCCGAGCCAAACATTTAATTAGAGCGCTGTTAAAGTACAGGGTTATAATTAAAGGTTAAGTTTAAGGTTAAGGGTGAGAATTTTAGATTGTTGGGCGCCCGGGCGATCGCACCTGCTACAGATAAAAAAACTGTAGTTAGGTTGTATTGGTAGTCGGGCTTCGCTTGTCCCTGGTGTTGCTCAAAAGGTACGCCCAAAAAAATCGATCGGAGAAAGTGTGAAATTTTGTGCAAAAGTTTCTCAGTGGCAGACACTAAGCAGTTTGCCAAACTAGACTAGAAACAGTTAAATACGTAAGTAGGGAGTCTGCTTAAATTTCTCTATATCAGAAGTATCATTTTAAACTGGGGCATCAACCTGCAATTAAACCGATCGAGATTAAATATTTAACGAAAGGCTCTCCCAGGGAGTCTCCAATCAATCAAGACCCATAGTTACGACGGGCGATGTTCGTCCATTAGACATCTGCAATAATTCTGGTCGGGCAAGCAGGATGCCTGCCATTGACCAGCTTTTCTGAAGATGTCCCTTATAGGTTTTGGCTCCGTTCCTAGTCGCAAGACATTTACAAACGGGCGTCGATAACTGGTTGGGAAGCGGTAACACCCGCCCCGCTTTCCCCTGAAGGCCATCCTTTCACCAGACGGCAGTCCTCCACCCCCAGCCGGGGTGGTGGCGCAGTGACGGAAAAAACACGAGTGAAAAAAAGGAAGCGAGCGGGATACTTTAGCGGGAATAAACATGACAAAAGACAATAATTCAGGAGATCAAAAACGGCTGATGCTGGTTGACGACGACCCGAACTTGATCCTGCTAGTCAAAGATTACTTGGAGTTTCGGGGTTACAACGTCATTACAGCAGAAAACGGCAGAGACGCTCTAGAAAAACTCGAACAAGAAGTGCCGGATTTGATCATCTGCGATGTGATGATGCCGGAAATGGACGGGTACACTTTAGTCAAATACATCAGAGAAGACCCGCGCACGAACTGGATTCCCGTTCTTTTCTTGTCCGCCAAAGGTCAAAGTTCAGACCGGGTAAAAGGCTTGAGCACTGGGGCTGACGTTTATATAGTCAAGCCTTTTGAACCAGAAGAACTGGTAGCGCAAGTAGAATCTTCTCTGAAAGCAGCATCCCGCTTGATTGGCCACTCAAATCCAGGTATTGAGAGCGGCCCAAAAATTAAGGCGCGCCGCAATGTCGAATTGACTCCCACTGAGTTAAAGGTGGTACAGTTGCTAGCGCAGGGTATGGCAAACCGCCAGATCGCAGACGTGATGAATGTCAGCCAGCGCACTATAGAGAGCCACGTCAGCAATATGCTGGGCAAAACAGGTCTGCACAACCGGACAGAGTTAGCTCGCTGGGCCCTTGAAAGCAAAAAGGCTTGAGCTGACTTACTCTGCGCCTTGAAATCAGGGGAGCAAAAGCGAGTGCTGTGCGCGAAGGTATGCCTGAAGAGGCGGTAAGGCCCGCTCGGCGGTAGTTTGAAGCCCCATAAACCTTGACACGGCAGCCGGTATTGAGTTAAAGGGCGTCTGGTTTGTGAGAGCCAGTCATCGAATGCAAGCAGGGTTAAAAGAGCCCTCTGGCGGTAGGGGCGAAAATATGAAATACTGGGGGGATGGGGTTTTCTGAAGTCTAATCTATTGCCTCGGTTAGCTCCATGTTGCTAAAATGTGATATTTAGATTAACTTCTTTCTACAATTATTAGGTCTAAGTTTCTATGACAAACTTAATGAACCGCCTTTCTATTTTTGTGGACGGGAACAATATGTTCTACGCTCAACAAAAGAACGGTTGGTTTTTTGATCCTCGCAGGGTGCTCGAATATTTCAAAACTTCGCAGCCGAATGTCATCTTGATTAATGCTTTCTGGTATACGGGCCTGAAAGACCCCCAAGATCAAAGGGGATTTCGAGATGCCTTGATAAGTCTGGGTTACACGGTTCGCACTAAGATTCTTAAGGAATATTACGACGATGCTTCGGGCAGATATTCTCAAAAGGCTAATTTAGACATTGAGATTGTGGTTGATATGTTTAATACGGTGGATCAGTACGACCAAGTTGTACTTTTTAGCGGGGATGGGGACTTTGAGCGGGCGATCGAGCTGCTGCGCTCGAAAAATACTCATATTACTGTGGTATCAACCGAAGGAATGATTGCTAGAGAGTTACGAAATGCTACAGATAGGTATATAGACCTAAATGAAATTAGGGAACATATCGAGAAAATGGATTATTAGTCAGTAGTTATTAGTCATTAGTCATTAGTCATTAGTCATTAGTCAGCAGTGAACAGTCAGTAGTTATGGGTTATGGTTTATTAATTATTCGTTATTGGCGCGAAACACGGGACTGGTGACTGGGGACTAATTGCCCAGAACAGCGGACAAGTAAAAATCAGGAAAACACTTTTTTAGATCTATGAAAACTCAACCAAGTCAAGACCGGATTATTATTTTTGATACGACTTTGCGGGACGGAGAACAATCTCCGGGTGCATCTCTGAATGGGGATGAAAAGCTGACGATCGCTCGCCAGTTAGCGAGATTGGGCGTGGATGTGATAGAAGCGGGTTTCCCTTTCACCAGCCCGGGAGATTTCGAGGCCGTCCAAAAAATAGCCCGCTCGGTGGGCACGGCAGATGGGCCGACAATTTGCGGTTTAGCAAGGGCAAGAAAGCCGGATATTAAAACAGCAGCAGAGGCTCTGAAACCAGCAGCAAATGCGCGAATTCATACGTTTCTGGCTACGTCTGATATTCACTTGGAGCATAAGCTGAAAAAGACGCGGGCTGAGGTTCTGGAAATTGTGCCGGAAATGGTGGCTTACGCTAAGTCTTTTGTGGATGATGTGGAGTTTTCGCCGGAAGATGCTTGTCGTTCGGAACCGGAGTTTTTGTATCAGGTCCTGGAAAGGGCGATCGCAGCCGGTGCGACTACTGTTAATATTCCCGATACTGTAGGCTACACGACTCCGAGCGAGTTTGGGGCTTTGATTCGGGGAATTAAGGAAAATGTGCCAAATATCGATCGCGCAATTATTTCGGTTCACGGTCACAATGACTTAGGATTGGCTGTTGCTAACTTTTTGGAAGCTGTGAAAAATGGCGCCAGACAGTTAGAATGCACGATTAACGGGATTGGCGAACGGGCGGGAAATGCAGCTCTGGAAGAGTTGGTAATGGCGCTTTACGTGCGGCGCCAATATTATAATCCGTTCTTGGGCAGGGCTGCGGATTCTGAGGAACCGCTGACAAATATTGACTCGCGCCAAATTTACAAAACATCGCGCTTGGTTTCCAATTTGACGGGGATGTTGGTGCAGCCAAATAAGGCGATTGTCGGCGCAAATGCTTTCGCTCACGAGTCGGGAATTCATCAAGACGGAGTGCTCAAAAATAAGCGGACATACGAGATTATGGACGCTGAGTCGATCGGCTTAACTGAAAATCAAATCGTGCTCGGTAAATTGTCGGGGCGCCACGCTTTCCACACTCGCTTGAAAGAGTTGGGTTTTCAAATGGCAGACGATGAGCTAAATAAGGCTTTTGTCAAGTTCAAAGATTTAGCGGACAAGAAAAAAGAGATTACTGATTGGGATTTAGAGGCGATCGCCAACAACGAAGTCCACCAAGCACCGGAACTTTTCCGGTTAGAATTGGTGCAAGTTTCCTGCGGCGACAAATCTCGCCCGACAGCAACTGTCACTGTGCGGAATCCGGCGGGCGAAGAATTGACCGATGCTGCGATCGGCACCGGGCCTGTGGATGCGGTTTACAGGGCAATTAACCGAGTTGTCAATGTCCCGAACGAGTTGATCGAGTTTTCTGTACAGTCGGTGACAGCGGGAATAGATGCGATCGGCGAAGTAACAATTCGCTTGCGCCACGAAGGCAAAGTATTTTCCGGTCACTCGGCAAATACCGACATTATCGTAGCCTCTGCAGAAGCTTACATCAGCGCTTTAAATCGGCTGTATCAGGCATTGCAGCATAGTGCTGAAAAATCCTCGGAACAGCCAACTCCGATCGGAAATCAAGTTGTTGCAGAAGCACAGCGCTGATAAATTTACTATCAGCCATTTTTCTTGAAACCAACCGCAGACGAACGCACATAACAGCAGATATATCTAAATAAATCTGCGTTAATCCGCGTTCATCTGCGGTTAAAAATTAAAAGCTTTTTTAGCAACAACAAACCGTAAAAAATGCAAGACGAAACTTTTAAAAAAGAGCGGGAATTCCACGATGCTTGGGCATCTACGATCGATATTGACGGCATTCGAGTCAATGATTACTTTGAAGCTTGCACCGCCCCAGAAAATAGATTTATTCTCAAACAGATGGGCGATATTACAGGCAAACGCCTCTTAGATTTAGGCTGCGGCGCGGGAGAAAACAGCGTTTATTTTGCTAAAAAAGGCGCGCATTGTGTGGCGGCGGACTATTCTCCTGGCATGGTAGAAGTTGCTCTGAAATTGGCAGAGAAAAACGGCGTCACAATAGAGGGCTGCACGGTGAATGCAATGGCGCTGGATTTCCCGGACAACAGTTTTGATATTGTTTACGCTTCTAATTTGCTGCACCATTTGCCGGAACCATCCAAGGCGATTCGCGAAATGCACCGCGTGCTGAAACCGGGCGGCAAAGCTTGTTTTTGGGACCCGATGAAGCACAATCCGGTGATTAATATTTACCGCAGGATGGCTACTGAGGTGCGGACGGAGGATGAAACTCCTTTGGATATTAATACTGTGAATTTTGTCAAGTCTTTGTTTTCGGAGACGGCTTACGATACGTTTTGGCTGACATCGTTGTGGATTTTTTTGCGCTTTTATTTGATAGAAAAAGTGCATCCCAATGAGGAGCGTTATTGGAAAAAGATTATCCTTGAACAAGAGAGATTGAAACCGGAATACTCTCGATTAGAAGGGTTGGATGAGATTTTGAAAAAGTTGCCTTTGATGAAACGCTTGGCTTGGAATTTGGCTGTGGTGGCAACGAAGTAATTAAAATAAGTCAAAGCATTTAATTAAGAGGGTAATTATGCCAGAAACTATTACTGCTATCTACGAAAACGGGGTTTTGCGTCCCCTGAGTCCTTTGTCATTGAATGATGGGGAAACTGTGCAAATCACAATTGTAGCGGAAGTTTCGCAGGAAGAACTCAAGGGCGATCGCGAAAAGGCGATTAAGTTGATGGATGTACGGGGATTGGTGCGTTTGCCAAAGAAACAGGGTAAGCTCGATCGAGCCGAATTAATCAAGCGCGCGCAGCAGTGGCGCGAATTAATGCAAAAAATGGAACCCCTACCAGGTAAGCCTCTCTCAGAAATGGTTATCGAGGATCGTGGCCCGTGGTAAATGCTTATTTTCTGGATACTAGCGCTTTAGTCAAACGATACGTGCCTGAAATAGGCAGTGACTGGATTTTATCGATTACCGATCCTGCTACAGATAACCATTTAGCTATTAGCCAAATTACTTGGGTGGAGGTACACAGCGCTTTTGCACGCCGTCTGCGGGATGGAAGTTTGTCTGCGCAGCGCTTTGATTTAATTGCGCAAAAAGTTAGGGAGGATTTTGAAAATGAATACCGAGTCATAGATGTCGATCAAACTTTGATAGAAACAGCCACCGAATTGGTGATGCAACATCCGCTGCGCGCTTATGATTCTGTACAGTTAGCCTCGGCTTTGCGCTTTCAATCTACTACTCTCCTTTCCCAGCCAGAAACTCGACTGATTTTTGTTTCGGCGGACAACAGATTGCTGGATATTGCTCATTCAGAAGGGTTGGCGATTGATAATCCTAATAATTATCCGTAATCAAGCTGTTTGTAGTGAGGAATGCAAGTCTTCATACAAATCAGAGGACTAAAGTCATCACTAGCAACTAATTTTAGTGCGATCGTTATTTATAGGATTTCTTTCAAAGTTTTAACCAATATTTGATTTTGTTCCTCCGTACCTACACTAATCCGCAACTTGTCTTCTAATCGTGGCTGATTGAAGTATCGAATCAATATTCCCCGTACTTTCAGTGTTTGATAAATCCTTTCTGCATCGCCGTTTGGTGGCCTAACTAACAAAAAGTTGGTTTGCGACGGCCAAACGTCAAAGCCTAACTCCTTGAAGCTAACGGCTAGTTTTGCTCGCGAAGCCTTAATCTTTTCGGCGTTGCCTGTTTTGTGGTCTCGATCGGCGATCGCAGCCGCCCCCACTGCATAGGCTAAAGCATCCACATTATAGCTGTCTTTGATTTTATTTAATTCAGCCAGCAGCCCCGGATTTGCTATGCCAAAACCCAGCCTCAATCCTGCCAGGGAATAACCTTTTGAAAGCGTCCTCAAAACTATAACATTACTGTACTTTTTTGTCAAGTTCAAAGCATTTTCTTCGGCGAAATCTACATAAGCTTCGTCGATCGCAAGAATGCCCGATAACTCTTTAGCAAGTTTCTCCAAATCTGCAATAGATATGGCTGTTCCCGATGGACTGTTTGGCGAAGCTACAAATGTCACTGCACCCTGGGCTGCTATTAGCAAATCGACTGGTAACTTGTAGTCGTCGGGATAAGGAACTTCAACAAATTCTGCATCTTGAATTGCTGCCAAAGTGCGGTACAATACATAGGTTGGCGCGGGACAAACAATCTGTTTACCAGATTCGCCCACAGCGCGAACTATCAAGTTTAATAAATCGTCGCTGCCGTTACCTACAACAATCCAATCGTCAGCAACTCCCAAAACTTGACTAGCAGCAATGCGGAAACTTTTGCCAGTTGGATCTGGATAGCGCCGCAAAATTTCTCCGTCTATTTCCTGAAGCACTTTTAAAGCTTTGGGAGAAGGCGGATAGGGATTTTCATTAGAATTTAATTTAATAATTTTTGTGCCTAGCGGTGGCTGTTCCCCCGGCACATAGCCAGACATTTCGTGGATGCTTTTGCGAAAATAATTCATCTATTAATTGAGTTTTGTGGAACGGGCATCTTGCCCGTTCTTGATAATGGTGCAAGATATAAAGTTAAACAAATTATATCAAACAATTAGTGACTATCCGCGTTATACCCAAATCAATTAACTTTTGCATATCCGCTCGATCGTCCACCGTCCAGGCCACAATGTCAACTCCCCGACTCCGGCTTTCTTGAATTAGTGCCGGGTTTTCCAGCAACACGCGATACAGACTGCTAATCAAATTATCCCGATGCGCCACAGCTTGAGCAAATTGAGTTTTGTATGCTTCTAGATTAGCAACAATGTGTCCGATCGCCAAATCGCCAGATAGCCGCCGCACTTGTTCCAGAAATCCATCGTTAAAGGAAGTAATAACGCATTTGTGTTGGATCTCTGCGCCCTTCAAAGTATTGACAAAATCCGCGACATCTGCATCAGACCACTCGCAGTGAGGTTTGACATCAAAATAAAGAAATTTGTCAACATTTTTGAGGATAGCTAATGATTCTTTTAAGGTAGGAATTTTTTCTTGTGAAAATTCATCGCTAAACCATTTTCCCGCATTAAGTGTCTGCAATTGGGACAGAGTTTTTTCCCTAACTTTGCCAGAAACTCCAGTGATTCTATCTAATGTGGCGTCGTGAAAAATCACTGGTACGTTGTCGGCGGATAGCTGGATGTCAAATTCGATCGAATGAGCTCCGCGGGCGATCGCCAGTTCAAAAGCTGCTAAAGTATTCTCGGGGGCGATCGCCGAAAATCCCCGATGTGCGATAATTTCTAAATTCACCGTCTTGTGCCCTCTAAAAAATCTGCCACAGTTTGATTAAAAGTTTCCGGTTCAGTCAAAAAAGACCAGTGATTCCCCCCTACTTTTGCAACGGTAAGATTTTTCAAGTATCTCTTGTATGGCTGCATTTGCCAAGCCATGCGATTTACACCTTTTTCCGGCTGTACAAACAAAGTCGGTATCTCAATATTTTTAGTTAAACCCGCAACTTTCATCACTTCTGCAAATATCTGATTTCGGGCTGCAATCGCAAATTTACTGCCCCAAGTTCCGTCTGATTTTTGTTCGATATGCTGTTGGAATACCATTTGCTGCACGTCACTCCAACCTGCGTATTCTCCCGATTGTTTTGCTGCTGCTTCTGCTTGGGATAAAGTCGCAAACGGGCCCACACATTTGAGACAGTCTAATTTTCGGTAAACAATTGGCAGGGTGAGTTTCATCGCGGCGGGCAATTTGGTGATGAAGATGGGGTCTACTAAAATCATACTGCAAAAGCGAGCCGGATTTTGCCTCGCCCAAATCGGTGCTAGTTTGCCCATCCAAGAATGTCCTAAAATGTGGGCGTCGGGCCAGTTGAGATGTGCCATCAAAGCTTCTAAATCTGCGATCGCACTTTCAAAAGTATAGCCTGTTTTCGGTTTGCTACTTTCTCCGTGACCGCGCATATCTGGCGCTACAATATGATAGCGGCTGGACAAGTAATTGCCCAAGCTAGTCCAGACACACGCACTATCTGCTAAACCGTGCAGCAGCAGCAAACGCGGAACTTTTTCTTTCCCTATTTCTGGCTGCCATTCTCGGTAAGAAAGTTCGATGTCTGGTAAGTGCAAAGTCTTACGAGTTGGCATAATTAGGGTATTTTATAGTTGGATAAATTTGATTTAACTTTTTTATGAACAGGCAAGATGCCTGTTCCACAAAGAGTGAATTTTATTGTACGGTTTTCCTCAATAGGCTTTCCGGCTTTTTTCACAAAGAAGAAATCTTCTTGTGGGGTGGGCTTCTAGCCCGCCCTTCTGACTTAACCTTGGCCCTTCAAGCTAAATAAAAGAAACTGAGTTTTCTGCGCTTCATCAAAATTGTCGTCACTGACCAAAACTAAACTTTTGCTGCCATCTGGCAACTGCGGTCCGAGGGTCATTCCCTCTAAATTGTACAGCGGAATCCCGAGTTCGCTTAAGTCTAGCAACAACTTTTTCTTAACAGGTTCGACCATTGTCGCTGGCCCTTTAAAACTCTGGATTCTCGAAGTATCTGTAGCCGCCCCAAGGGCTACTTGATAAATCCTAGCACTGTATCCCGACAGCCCAAAAGAACGTTCTAAACTCAAAATCTGACCGCCACCGACAGTTACTAATTCTGTTAAACCGTTCAAAACAGTCAGGGGAACTTGGTCTAAATTGTAAAGATTTTCCGACACTAATTGCGGCGTTTTATCGACGATAACATAATGTAAAAAACGCAGTTTCATTGCCTGTTCTGGGTCTAAATCTTGCATTAACGGCGCTTCCGTAGCTGCGAACAAACGAAACGGATCGAGACCGCCCGGACTAAAGGTTTCTGGGTCAATGGTTAAAGATTCAAAACCTAAATTTTCCCGCACTCCTTGCTGCTGTTTTTCATCGCTGGCATCGGGAATGTAGCGTTTGGGAATCGGCAAATTTCCCAGCAATTTCCCGGTTTTGAGGTCAAACTCTCCTACAAAAGGAGGGATGCCAGCATGAGTGACGCCTTCGCTGGCGACAAATACTGAATTGCGGGGAGAAAGGGCAATGCCTTCGGGATTGATGGCACCCCAAGAAAAGGTTTCACCGTCTGCTTTTTTGAGGGAGGTAACGCCTTCAACCGCAACTTTTTTGAGGCGAATATTTGCTGGATCGCTCGATGTGAGGTCGAGTCTGAGACTGTAAAATCTGGCTTCTCCGTTTTCGCTGGGGTCGTCGGAAAGAGCGTAAAAGCGATAAGCTTTGGAAGTGACTGTGCTAATACCTTTGGGGTCGTAGGTAATTCCTGACAAACCGCCGACTGGCGATCCTTCAAAATTGGTTTTTGGCAATTCGTACTCGCCCAAAAATTCTAGGGACATTTCAGGAAAAGAGCGGTCTCTAGCAACTGCGGGAGGGGGGGCGCAAGCTGTGCAAACAGTTAAGAGAATTAGGGCTAGACTGAATAAGCGTAAAATGCGTTGGCGAAGCCCTCGAAGAGGATCGCCCAGCGTCTTTAACTGAAAATAATTGCTCAGTACGGTAACTTGTATTTTGTTGCTCTTGTTGAACAGTTTGCTTTTGTGCCATCTTTGTGACATAATTTATACCGTTTTGTAGATATGCAAAACTTGATGTTTCGAGAAGGAATGCCGAATCGCGGCAACCAAATTTTGAGAATGAGAAGTTCTGCGCCAATTGGGTGCTTGCTTTTCTTGTGGCTGTGTGCTGGTTCTATTGCTAGCGCCCAAACTAATCCACCAGGGCTGGATCAATTTTCTCCTAATCCTCTAGAAATTACCACACCAGATCCCCT
This sequence comes from Microcoleus sp. C2D2, assembly GCF_036702495.1. Lineage (NCBI taxonomy): Bacteria > Bacillati > Cyanobacteriota > Cyanophyceae > Oscillatoriales > Microcoleaceae > Microcoleus > Microcoleus sp. C2D2. Next base: position 159,584 of record NZ_JAUBTO010000002.1, read on the forward strand.
AACTCCCGCCAGTGAATCTTTGAGCAGCACTCAGCGGGAGGAACTGACAGCGGCTTTGGAAGAGTTAAACTTAGAAGCAGTGGCTAAACTGCAAGCTGGAGATGGGGCTGGTGCTTTTGAAATTTGGTTCCGAGAATTGCGACTGCGCAGGTATCTCGGCCCGGCGGCGGAAATTGCTGCTTTGAGTCGGGTGGGAAGTGTTGCTTGGAGTAACAGTAAAAACCTGGAACTACAGCTTATTACCAAACGGTTGCAAGCAATTCAAAAACAAGTAAAATCCCAAGTACCAGTTAATACTGAGTTGCTCCCCGCCTTGGCTGCGGCTTTTCAGCAGGTGCGCGCTAAAGGCCCGACTGTAGAAGTTTACCAAGAAATTCTCGAAAATGCGCGCCAAAACCAAGATATATTGGCTCAAGGTCAGATTTTGAAGGCGATCGCGCTAATTCACGTCAATTGGTTGAGTTACGATAAAGCTGCTTCCGTGTATGAGGAATTGGCAACTTTAATTCAGGAAAACCGCGCTTTATTTGCTGCTAATTCTGCTGTGCAAAATTCTGCTGTAGTTGCGGGAAACGGCGCGCCGCCGCAGGCTGTAACTCCTCCAACAGAGGTAGATACTCTGAGACAGTTGGCCTACGTTTACCAGCAGGCGAAACAACCCCTAAAAGCGATCGCCGCCCGTGAAAAACTAGCATCAGTGTATCTTAACTTACAAAATGCGAGCGCTATACCACCGCTCAAATTTGCGATCGCCACCGATTACCAAACCATAGGTCAAATCAATTTAGCAGCTCAATACTATCAGGAAGCATACAATTTAGCCGTCCCCATTCAACAGTATGCCCAAGCTAGTGAAGCTTTGGAGAAATTAGCTTTACTTTATAGATCGCAAAAGCAATGGGAGCCGACTTTGCGGATTTATCAAATGCAGTTGCTGTTAGAAGAGCGGGCTTACAATTTCTACGGATTGATGAACGCTTACGACAATATCGGTCAAGTTTATCAAGAGATGACGGCTTACGATAAAGCTTTGGAAGCCTATCAAAAAGGCTTGGAAGTGGCTAAAAGATTGGGACACAGACAAGAGTATTTTGCTAAGAAAATTCAAAAAGTTAACAAGCAATTGCAAAGGACTTCGTAGTTGTCAGCCGACAGTAATGCCAATTTGCGATGTGAGTAATTTAAATGCAGTAAGGTGCGCAATGCGCACCCTACGAAAATACTTGGGACTGGTAAATCTCTCGCGAAACAGAATAATATACTACATCAGTTTCGTAATAATGAGCATTTTTTTCATATTTCATGCCAACTTTCTGCATCACCCGCTGGGAGGCGATATTTTCTGGGCGGGCGACCGCAACTATTCTTTCCAACTTTAATATTTGAAATCCATAGTTGAGACTAGCAAAAGATGCTTCAGTCGCCAATCCTTGATTCCAATAAGCTTTGTCGAGGGTATAGCCTAGCTCAACTTCCGGTGTCTTGTCCAAAAAAAACAGTCCGCAGCGACCAATCATTTTACGGTCTATTTTATGTACTAAAGCCCACATTCCGAAGTTGTTTTCTTCCCAACACTTGAGCATGGTATGAATGGCTATTTCTGTTGCTTCTCTAGTTCTAACTCCTCCGAGGTATTTCATTATTTCCGGATCGCTGTAGATGCGGTACAGATCGTCTAAGTCTTCAGGCGTAAATTGTCTCAGATACAATCGGGCTGTCTCTATCTCTTGCATGATGAAATTATAACCTCTACCACTAGATTGTAATACCAGTTTTGACAAGTCTTGCTACAAACATTTAGGTTGGATTTCCTTCCTCAACTCAACTAAACTACTTTTGACTGGTAGATTTTTCGCGAGATCGAATAATATACTCGATCGCGATCGCGATAATCAAAGTTATGCTGGTATTTCATCCCCATTTTTTCCATTACCCGCCGCGAGGATCTGTTTTCGGTATCTGCAACAGCAACAATTTTTTCTAGTTTTAATACTTCAAATCCGTACTTGAGGCTAGCCGCTGCAACTTCCGATGCTAAACCTTTCCCCCAATACGCTTTTGCTAACACGTAACCGACTTCTACTTCAGGTGTTTTGCCTAAGAAGCGAAGCCCCCCGTCGCCGCTCAATTCGTTATTTTGTTTATTGACAACAGCCCACAAACCGAAAGCGTTTTTTTCCCAATCAGCGATTATCCCAAATAAATCGGCTGCTGTTTCTTCTCTATTTCTGACGCCTTCGCTAACATATTTCATCACCTCTGAATCGCTGTATATGCGGTACAGATCGTCTAAGTCATTTGGCGTAAATTGTCTCAGATACAATCGGGCTGTCTCTATTTCTTGCATAAGTTCTCAGCAAAAAGTCTAATACACTTTCCTGGGGACGACGGTGAAATGTAGAATCTATCTCTTCAATGCAGTGAACTGCATTTTGAAAAGCCCGCATTTGAGCCAGCAAATAAAAGCAGTGGCAAACTCTATCTCCAAAGGCATAAAGTGGCAAGTAGCGGGTATCCGCAGTTGTAATAAATATGGGCGACTGAGTGCTGTCGGGAGCGAGAATTTGCGGGCTCTGTAGAATATCCCCTAATTTAACTGACTCTATTTGCTACAATTATTAGTTGGATATATTGTACAGCTTTTTGGCTGAAATACCGATCGAACCGATCTCGCCAGCAAGCCCTACAAGCCGCGCAGCGAAAAAAAAGCTCGATATCCTCAGCAAAAGCCCCCGAATTTAGCAGCATAATAGCTTCTGCCATTCTTTAATCTAAAATCTAAAATCTAAAATCGGATGACAATTTCCTCACCAGTAGCAGACACCAAAAACCAACCCGGCCGCGACACAGACTGGCGGTTATTCATGAGGTTGGCATCTTACGCATGGCGCAGCAAACGCTTGTTGATTATTTCGATCGCACTATTAGTACCGCTAGCAGTCTCAGGAGCAATTCAACCGATTCTCATCGGACAGGCAATTTCCGTAATTCGCTCGGAACCTACCTATGAATTTTTGCGGGGATTGCCTTTATCTGCAGCATTGAATATTCTGGCAGTTTTGCTGATGCTAACTATAACAATTAGATTGGCACTGCAATCAGTTCAAGGCTATTTAGTCACGAAAGTAGGGCAAATAATTACTACTGATATTAGAAATGATTTGTTCGTCCACGTCACATCGCTAGCAGTCAGATTTTTTGACCGCACTCCTGTAGGTAAACTGATGACTCGCCTCACCAGCGATGTGGAAGCTTTGGGGGAAGTGTTTTCCAGCGGGGCGATCGGCATTGTCAGCGATTTATTTTCAATTTTAGTAATTGCCATTTTCATGTTTACCCTGCAGTGGCAACTAGCTTTAATGTTAGTGCTGATGATGATACCAATTACCGGAGTCATAGTTTATTTCCAGCATCAATATCGCCAAGCAAATTACACTACCAGAGAAGAACTTTCCGATCTCAACTCACAACTGCAAGAAAACCTGACGGGTATTAGCGTAGTGCAGCTATTCCGCCGCGAAAGATTCAACTCAGAATTGTTTCGCGTCACCAATAAACTCTACATTAAAGCAGTTGATACAACTATTTTTTACGACTCAGCCGTATCTGCGACATTAGAATGGATTGCTTTAGTGGCGATCGCAGCCGTTTTGTGGATGGGCGGTCAAAGGCTTCTGCAAGGTACTCTTAACTTCGGTACTCTCTCTGCATTTATTTTATTTGCTCAGCGTCTCTTCGATCCGCTGCGGCAGTTTGCCGAGAAATTCACTGCAATTCAAGCAGGATTTACGGCCGTCGAACGGATTAGCGATATTCTCAACGAACCGATCGAAATTAAAGATCCAACCACCTGGAAGAAGGAAGAAGGAAGAGGGAAGAAGGAAGAAGGAAGAGGGAAGAAGGAAGAAGGAAGTCGGGCAGGTTATTCACCGTGGTTGATAACTGGACATCCAGAGACAACTGCTTACAACTTGTCTCCGTTCGATCGAGAATTGGCAGATCATCATCAAAATCCAGCAAGTTCAGAATATCGTTTATTGCCTAACAATCCCAAATTAACCCCCCCCAACCCCCCCAAGCTTCGGGGGGGAAAAAAGGCCAAATCGCAGAATTCTGAATCGGGAGAAATCCACTTCGACAACGTGTGGTTTGCTTACAAACAAGACGAATATGTCCTGCAAAACCTCAATTTCACCATCAAATCCGGCGAAAAAGTAGCATTAGTCGGCCCTACGGGTGCGGGCAAAAGTTCGATTATCCGTCTCCTCTGCCGCCTTTACGAGCCCACCCGAGGGCGGATTCTGGTTAATAATGTGGATATTCGGGATTTGCCTCAAGCAGAGTTGCGCCGCCACATAGGCGTGATTATCCAAGATGGCTTTCTATTTGCTGGTGACGTGAAGAGCAATATCAGCCTGGGAGAAAATTACTCGATTGAGGAAATTCAAGCAGCAGCAGAAAAGACAAATGTTGCCCGATTAATTGAGGAATTGCCTCAAGGTTATGATACGCAATTGCGGGAACGGGGAACCAATCTTTCGGGGGGACAAAAGCAATTATTAGCGTTTGCTCGCGCCGCTATTCGCAATCCCAGTATATTAGTGCTCGACGAGGCAACTGCTAGTTTGGATGTGGGGACGGAAGCTTTAATTCAAGAAGCTCTAGAGCGTTTGATGGCGGACAGAACGGCGATAATTATTGCACACCGACTCTCGACTATCCGAAATGTCGATCGCATTTTAGTGCTCAAACGCGGCCAATTAGTAGAGTCTGGCAGCCACGAAGAATTGTTGCAGCAAGAAGGGTTGTATGCCAGTTTGTACAAGCTGCAAATGCTGGGAAGTTAACCGAAGAAGGAAGAAGGAAGAAGGAAGGAAGAGGCTTTTTCTTGACGGAGTGACAACGCCTCTGGAACCTTGATGGTAAAAGCATTGAAGCCGCTGAAGCTCAAAAAAGATAGTGCATTATGGACAGGCTTATTGACTCATAAGATTGTCCGAGATCCCCTGGAACCTGATTCAAGGCATCTCACCACTCTCTTTTATTGACTTACGCACAGCAAGCGTATCTTTTCGCTTGGTCACTCAACTCAAAACCTTTTGGGTGTTTGTTGAGGGAGTAGTGGGCTGCACTTTCAGGTGGGTTTTCGAGCAAACTGTTGCCCGCAAATTCTGTCAAACGATAGATTAACCTTGTGACGGTGTTTTATGCTGCTGATTTGATTTCTTTCGTTTCAGCCATCCTCCCAAGCCTAAGGCTATAGCTGAACCAAAGATTGTGGTTGGTTCAGGCACAGGCTCGGCAACCTCGGCGGTTTCAACTATCAGCCTTGGTTGGATACCAGAAAATTGGCCTCTTTCCAGGGCGAGACTACCAAAGTTCAAGGCGCGAATGCCAAACCCAGCAAAAGTATCGCCATTGCTAACTCGCTGATTAACAAACGGAGTCACGTCAAAGCTAAGAATATCACCGGCAGATGATGATGAAACATCTACAGAACTTAAAAATACTCCCGCTTCAAAATCTGAGGCATCGACTGTTCCGTTTCCTACATAGCCGAAGATACCAAGACTACCAGGGTTAGTAGCGCTCACTCCAAGACCATAGACTAGAAAAGTTAAAATCTCAGCCTGAAAAACAGCACTGCTAATAACTGTATTAGGGGCAAGAGAAAAACTGCCGATATTGAATTCGGCAAACTGTCCTATTTCACCAATCGTTCCCCTCACCACAGTATCAAAATTACCAGGGAAAACCAGGTCTCCCAGTCCGTCAAAGCGACCGGGGCCACCGAAGTAATATTGATCATCTAAATCTATGACTTCAAAAGTGATAGTAGGTGCAAAGGTAAACGAAGCTGCTTTAGCTTCGGGGCTTGCTCCCAGAACAAAACCTAGAGCAGTGCAAACAGAGGCAACTGCGACTTTGTCGTAAAAATTTTTCATGAGAACTAAATTTCCTTTTATAGTAAACAACTTGACAGGAAAGCTCACTCAGTAATCAAATTACTTAAATACTAGCTAGCTTACTTAAAAAACCCTAGTTGTGTATTTAAATTATTAAATCTTAACCAGAAGGTGAGCTGCATAAATGCTGTAGAGAGCAGGTAGCGTGAGCCATTACCAAAACACCACCCCTGTTAAGCTTGCTAGATTGAAAAGTCGTTTAAAAAATCAACCGGATGAATTCATTAACTTTATTTCAGGATATTAACAGCGACATCATCAGCATCTTGAACCGAGTGCTGTGGAGAGAACTGGCTTACGCCTGCATCTGAGGAGTGTGGCAGGGCGAACGGCGGGCGTGAAGCAACCGTCAGCCAAATAACCGAATTAGCCACCATCACCGCAATGCTGTTCCGCGCGTGGCAGTGGTGGCCGCATCAGCTTGTGCTGTTAACCGTGCTGCCTCAATGTGCGTTTTGGGTGTTTGTTAGGGGATTAGTCGGCTGCACTTTCAGGTGGGTTTTCGAGCAAACTGTTGCCAGCAAATTCTGTCAAACGATAGATTAACCTTGTGACGTTGTTTTATTTTGAGGAGTTGATTTCTTTCGTTTCAGCCATCCTCCCACGCATAAGCCTATAGCTGAACCAAAGATTGTGGTTGGTTCAGGCACAGGCTCGGCAACCTCGGCGGTTTCAACTATCAGCCTGGGCTGGCTACCAGGAATATCAGAACCCTTCAGGCTGAGGCCACCCAAGTTCAAGGCGCGAATGCCAAACCCAGCAAAAGGATTGTTGTTGCTAACTCCCTGCTTAACAAAGTCAGTTACGTCCCACTCAACAACAGCGCCGGGAGACAACCCTGAAACATCTACAGAACTTAACAATACTCCCGCCTCCAAATCTGATGGATCGGGTGTTCCGTTTCCTGCAAAACCGAAGAGGCGAAGACTACCAGGGTTAATGTTATTAACCCCAAGACCACTGACTTTAAAACTAGAAATATCAGCCCGAAAAATAGCACTGATAATATTAGGGATCTGAGAAAAACTGCCGATATTGAATTCTGCAAACTGTGCTGCTTCACCCTGTGTTCCCTTCAGAACAATAGGAAGAGGTTCAGGCAAAATTTCGTCTCCCAGCCCGTCAAAGCTATTAACACCGTCGTTAACATCTAGGACTCCAAAAGTCGTAGTAGGTTGCAAGGTCATTGAAACTGCTTTAGCTTCTTGGTTTGCTCCCAGGGCAAAACCTAGAGCGGTGCAAACAGAGGCAACTGCGACTTTGTGGTAGAGATTGTTCATGAAAACTAAATTTCCTTTTATCGTAAACAACTTGACTGGAAAGCTGACTCAGTAATCCAACTACCTAAATACTAACTACCTTACTTAAAAAACGCCAGTTCTTTATAAAGTTCATTAAATCTTCACAATAAAGTTCATTAAATCTTCACAATAAAGTTACCTGGATAAATGCTGTAGAGAGCAGGTAGCGTGACCATTACAAAAACAGAACCGCTGCGAATCCTCGCCTTACACCGAATCATCCATCCACCCGCACTCCAAGCAATCCCAGTGAATCGGGGGTGTTTCGTATTTGGGATAAGTCATTTCTCCGCGGGGACACCGGCCAGTAAACAGTGGGTGGGTATCCAAAAGTTCTAACTGTTGTTCCCAAGTCCACCCCTATCGGGCGTTGCAGGATAAGTTCGCCGCTGTAGTAGCTTGCACATTCGGGTTCCCATTGTTCCTCCGGCGGGGCGTTGGGGTTGAGGGGGTGACAAGCAGGTTGAAAGCAAAGCTGCGTCAAGGTTTTGAGTTGAGTGACCGAGCGAAAATATCTTCGCGGGCGCGAGTCAATAAAAGAGAGTGGCGAGATCGTTTCAATCACGTTCAAGGCGATCTGGGACGATCTTATGAGTAAGATAAGCCTGTCAATAATCCGCTATCTTTTTTAAGGATCAGGGGCTTCAATGCTTTTACCATCAAGGTTCCAGAGGCGTTGTCACCCCGTCAATGATTTTTCCCCTCGGACCCTCGGACACTCGGATACTCTCGCCTATGGGTAGCAGCTTATTATATCAAGTCTGATAGTGAATACCCTGTAAGGAATGAGAATTAAATAACTTCCACAAGGAAAGTGGGATGGGCGTCCCGCCCGTCCTTTTTGGACGGGCGGGA
>NZ_JAUBTO010000003.1:0-50160 GCF_036702495.1 Microcoleus sp. C2D2
ACAAAAAACTACATGGAAAATTAGTCGCATTTAACTGTAGCATATTTTGGGTTCAAGTTAAGATGCGTTTACCCTGCTACGGCGAACAGAACTTTGTCAGCTTGCTCGATCCACGCCTTCGCTGCTAAGGTCAGATGACCAACTAATTGAATTCCCGTCCCGACAACAGTTAAAGATCCCGTTTTCAAATGTAACTTCCTCCAAGCGATCGCAAAATGTGTTTCAGTTATGGTAGTAACGCAAATTGCTAGTTATATAATTAAAGCTGCTAAGAGGTAAGTTGTTACGCTCTTTTAGCTGTTATTGCAGCTCGGATAAAAGCAAAGCAAGCAAAACAACGTAGCATGATACAAATGACAACTTAGCGTTGCTCGCTCGGTCTTCCTGAAAAATCTGATCGACTGCTACTTCAAACGATCGCCAAAATACTGCCTCAATAACTCGCAACTTACCGTCGCCAGATTGGCTTGTAAATTTACCAACCCCATACTTTCCAACTTAAATACCTCCACTAAATCCAACTCCACAGGTGTGTTGCTTTTTACAACTCCCACGAATGCTCCCAGCAGCTCTGGCTCCTGTTATAGGTTCCAAAGTTGTTGTTTTAGGCGATCGCCATAAATTCCGGCCCTGATGGGAGAGTTGTGCAACACTTGCTCTAGAGTGAGATCCCCACGCCCGATATGATAAAGAGCTACCCGTACTAAATCGGTATTCCTGTTTACAAAACCCGTCAGTTGCACTGAAAATGTATAAAAATTTTTGCACAATTACTTAAAAGAGATGAGGTAAGGCGATCTAAAAATCCATCAGCCTTCATCTGCTGATATCAGCGGTGAAAAATTCCCAACTAGGAGAAGTTCACTCTAAAGTTGCGAAACTCCGATCGGCCTAACTGACCTATTCCTCTCAAAAACAGCCCTCGGTTTCAAAGCAATTCTCAGCAACAGCCACAGCGATCGCCATTCTCCGGGAGTTTCCTGCCGCTTCCACTGGCCCGGGCGACAGTACAGCATTTCGATCAAACAGCGGTGCTGGCTAATATTCAGGCGATCGAACGCAATTCGCACAGTGGGAAATTCCGCAAAACTGCACCCGGCTGCATCCCGAAAACTCGACTCCAACTGAGATTTATCGCTGACCAACTTAATCTTAGCCACAGGAATAAAACATTTCTCTTCCATAATTTCCAGAGTCGCGGAATCGCAATCAATCAAACCTTTGGCTAAACGACCCTCAGTGCCCAACTCAAGAACAGACGGCGCTAGAGAGACCCTCGCTTTGACTGCGGCCCTGGGAGGGAGCGCTTTTATTTTACCCTGCGATAAACTTGTCTGAACGGCATATTTTTGCAAAATCTCGGCTGCGGTAAAACTCTCTTTACTGCCTTTATTTTTCACCGGAAAACTTGGCCACTGTGTCAGAGCAACTTCAGCGCCACTTTCCGAAATTACAGTGGTTATACCCCAAAAACTTTGACCTCCAATATTCAGTTGTACAACCCTGCGTAAATTGAACCATTCGTAAATGTCCGGCTTAGGAATATCCACCAAAATCAGTAATGCAATCCCCAGCATCAGCAGGTTGTAAGCGCTCCAAATCCATCCCAAACTTATGCCTTTTAACAAATTTGCACTTTCTGATATCGCCTGTAAGCTGCCAACATTTTTAACTAAATGAATGTTTACAGTCTGCCACAAACTGAATGCTGTAGCTGCGAACAAGACAATCAAAGGCCATCCCAACTTCCAGTTAAAACGAAAGCGATCGCTCGCAATTCCTTTCGGCGTCACCTGAAACCTTTTCGCAAAGGGCTTCAGCATGGCACTCACCACCGTCACCGCTAAAGGTATACACTGAACAAATGAATAAACATCGGAAAGCAAGGCAGATCGCGATCTGCGGTTCAGCCAAGAAAACACCGTAACTTGCACCAAATAGTAAGGCAGGAAAAAGTATAGCAATTCCCGCGCACTTGCCCGCAAAGGAAGTATGCCGAGAAACGAATAAGCTAAAGGCATCAACAGAAACAAAACCCTGGTTAAACTGGTAAACCAGTGCAGCAATCCTTCGAGGTGACACAGCCTTTGTACTAATCTGAGCCCGCGAATCGTTAAAGGATTGGAATCAATAAAAAATGCCTGAAGCGTGCCTCGCGCCCAGCGCAACCTTTGAGTTAGATGAGCCTCTATATTTTCAGCCGCCAAACCAGCACTCAATTTTTCATCTAAATAAACTAAGCGATACCCGGTTGCTGACAGCCGAATTCCGGTAAAATAATCTTCGCAGATTGAATCTGTGACGAAGCCTCCCGCTGTTTCTAAAGCACTGCGCCTAACTACAAAAGATGTACCGCAACAAATCACGCTGTCGGCGCTGTCTTTGATGATTTCAATTTGCCGGTAAAATACTTCTTCTTCCGGCGCGAGTACATTTTCTAAACCTAAATTGCGGGCGATGGGGTCGTGGTTGTAAAAGCTTTGCGGTGTTTGAACGAGGGCGATTTCGGGATTTTGAAAAAATCCAACTGTTCTAGTTAAAAAGTTTTTAGTAGGAATAAAATCTGCATCGAAAACTACAATTAGTTCTCCATTAGTTAGGGCTGTGGCGTGATTGATGTTTCCAGCTTTGGCGTGAATATTATCGGGTCTGGTTATGTACTCGCATCCCAGTTCTTTTGCCAGCAATTTGATTTCAGGGCGCTTGGTATCGTCGAGCAAATATACTTTTTTGTTTGCATAATCTAAAGCTTGACAGCCGATGACTGTGCGCCGTAAAATAAAAGCGGCTTCGTTGTAAGTTGGGATAAAAATATCGACGGGCGGGGCAAAGTTTCCAGATTCAACTGCAACTGCCATGCGATCGGCTTCTCGACGCCGGTCTTTCACTCTCAGCATTAAATACAGTTGAATGCTGGTGGTGAACACCATTAACATTTCTAGAAAAAACAGCCCCAAACTAAAGATACCGTTGAGGGGGTCGCTTAAATTGAGAGTAGCGATCGCTCGCCACAAAACGTAGCGAATGGTTAAAGCCAGAACTATTGCAACTACCACAGCGCGCGATCGTTTCTGCGGTTGAGGCGAAATTTTAATGGCAGCTAAAGCAACTGAGACAAGCACGAGAGTCGGCACTAACAAATACATCTTTCTCGTAGCAGGCACTTGCAGCCACACAGGCGGGTTTTGCTGCCAAGAGTTGATTGTGGCAAAAATACCGCTGACTGTACCTTCACCTGCAAACCAGGCCCCGGCGATCGCACCTGCGAAAGCAACCGCCCCCAACACCACTAGCGTTGCCACCGGTACCCGCGAACTCCGCCAAAAGCGGCGTTTCAGCTCTTGAAGGTCAAATCTTGAAGTTGTCATAAAATGTGAAATTCCCGATCGTACCTGCAACAGTCACGGTTTCCTGCTGTCGGCTTTTTAATCCAGTTGAAAATTCCGACACACTCCACTTAACTATATTTACCTTTTTTAACATTTTGACAATTGTATGATAGTTCATCTTGCTTGCTGCTGCCAAACCGCTGAGCCTGTCCAATCCCGGCAAGGTATAGCAGATGTTGAAGGAAGAAGGAAGAATGCTTGAGTTATTGAGGAGAGAGGGAAGAAGCAATAGATTTATTTGATCGATCTTTGATTGATACGGAAACCACAGATCCAACTCCGATGCAACGCAGAGGCATTTCAAGATAGGAGAGCGAATGTATGCAATCTTCTCTAATATCCCAACTCATATTTGTGCAATTAAGAACGTCGTCACCGTCGGGCGCGGTTGGTATCGTTCAACAACAAATTATTGTGTCAAAAATCAAATAGGATTGCTAGATAAAACTATAGCAATCCATACAGATTAATAATTAGACGAATTTCACATCTAGCTAAAGGTAGATATATTTTATTTTAATTAAAAACTTTTACCGCGATCGCAGCACAAAAAGCGAGTCATCAAACAACTAATCAGAGATTTCTAATTGCGAGATTGCATAGCGGGCGACAGCCAAACTAACTCTCGCCTGTTCTATTTCCGACAATTGGGCCCAAGGTCTTCTAGCCGCCATGACCAATTGGGTTCCTTCCGAATCAACCTCTCGCATTGCATAAGCCAAAGGACGCGCCAACACCTGCAAATCTTCCTCAGCCCACTGAGGCAAAATATCTAACACGCACTCTACCATTTGGTCAGCTAAAGATTGATACTTAACAGTTGCGTTTTGAACGCTTTGAGCGATGCGGGCCAGAAAATCTTGAGGAACGCGAGCAAATTTCTCACGCAAAGACTTTTGCAGAGCAGTCGTCAGCCAAACTTGTTCTAATTGCGCGAATAGAACTTGCGACTTTTGGGCAATATCGCTGTCGCTGAAGGCATCAAAAAGTGCAAATTCCTCCTCTAGCGCAGTCAAATAAGATTCTGATTCAAGCTGTGCGGGATTCCAGGGATAAGCAACATCAGTCTGAACAATTGTGGCGAGAAGTTCCATCTGGGCCTGAGTTTGCGAGTCGCTAAAATATTGAGAATCAGGAGATTGGGTAGCCATGATGTAATACCTAAGTGGGAAAAAGAAAATACAGAACCGGGACGAAAGCAAAACGCCAGTTGCGAGTTGTGAATAACTCTTTTAATTTCAGACTTTCGACTCAACGCCCAGAACTTTGCTGTCTCGATCGCCGATTGCCTTCATTAGCTACACCCGCACCTTAATTCGTTCCGCAATCAGTCCCACTGTAGCCCGAAGTTTTTGGAACCTCAATAGTGAACTCAAAAATCTGACCTTGAGAACTGCCAAATTTTAGCTGAGTGCCCGATTGCAGCAGCAATTCTTGGTGGTGAACTCTCTGCCATCCCGACTGCCCCAAAACTAGAGTCCCATAACGAGAAAAATCGCGCAGGAAGTAGCTAGGTTCGCCCTCGGTATCTCCGATACTGTTGCGGCAGAAAATCTCGGCGTGTTTTTGAGAAACCCACTGTTCTCGAATCACTACGTCGTTTTGTTCCCAGCGTCCGACTCGAACTATACCAGCGCGAATCGGCCAAACCTGATTGGTCGATTCGGTGGATTTGACATTGGGTCGATCGCGCCCCCGCAAGTAAGCACAAGACGGCAAGCGTCCCAGCCAAGTAGAAGAATTTAAAGGCAATTCAGTTGTGAGGTCATCTACCAGTTCAGTCAGTTGACCGTCAAACTCAGGGTGCATATACAGCACCGGCAGCGTCCAAGCCGGTTGATTGAACCCGTAGAGCGTTAGTAGCTGCTGTCTGGCGACAGCGACGGCCCGATCGACCGACATCCGGCCGGCCAAAGCTTGAGCAAAACTTTGGATAAAACTCAGGGCCTCGCGATCTGCGATTGAGTCCCGCATCCCCAATACCGCGGGCACCCCGTGATGGATCAGTACCTCAGCCAAACTGCTGCGGGCGATCGCCTGTTGCTGACCGTTAGTTGAGTGCAACCTCTCCACCGCCGGCTGAGCTCCCCAGCAGGCATTAAACACCGCCAGAGTTACGCGGCACCGAACTAAAACCTGAGCCAGTTCAGTGCCATTAATCGCGGTGTCCGGCCCCAAAAACAGCAAGCCGCCGTCGGGGCCCGGTATCCCGTGGCCGGCGTAGAACAGAATGTTGTAAGATTGCGTTTCCAGTCGAGAAATTAGTTCCGCCGCAGTAGGTTCGATCAGAGTATCGACGCGAGTCGGAACGCTGATGTCAGAATATTTGCCGCTGTCGTCGGTTGGAAAAGCGCTTTCGAGAACGCGAGCTAGGGAGAGTGCTTCTTCTCCCAACTGCAAATGACCGTTATTGCTGCTGGAAAATTGAGAATTAGCACCGCGGCCGGGTTCTGCTTGTCCCAAAACTAGCAAAATGTTGAGCGACTCTGCAGGATGCAGAGGTGGCAAAGGTTCAACATTGCTGGTAGTGCGGCTGAACAGCAGTTGCTGCGGCGACAGAGAAATTGTCGGTTGACCGGCGTGAGGCTGCATAATTTCCCAAGGTAAAGCAATTAAATACGGTTCGCGCAAGTCTAGGCGCACTCGCAGGGGTAGATTTTGCCCGATCGCGATACCTTTACTTTCCTGGAGACTGCCCTGAATCGGCCCTTCAAACAGCCACTGCCAAAGATTCATCCCCATATGCTGCATCAGGCGACTGCTGTAGCTCGCCGGTGGCGGCGGATTCTGCTTCCCGCTGTCTCCCCACCCCCCTTGACGGAGGTGGAGCGGCACAGAGGGCGTCGGTGGAGGGAGGTCGAGCGAGTGAGGGCTTCGTTGTTCTGTTTCTGGCAGTATATTCTGGCTGTTTTCCGGCGAGACGAAACTGCCATCTGGATTTAGGGGCAATTCGTGAATTGTCCCGGAGGGCGAAAACATTTCCTGCCAAGCTTTCCATGATTGGGATAGGGTATGTGGCCACATACAGTCGTGGTGAACGTACCCGCTAGGATAGGGAGCTTGTAGAACCCAAGTGGCAAAATGGTTTGCCCCAGCGGTTCTCAGGCGAGCGATCGCTATACTGAGGCAAGGACTTTGAGGGCGCGCCATTCACAACTACCGACTCTGGATATAGGGTTGGATTGAGTTTATCTATTCGTAGTTTATCGGGTTTGGGGTGCGATCGAGTGCGAGAGATTGCTTTGTGAGTTTTTACTTTTACCTGTCGCCCAAAAACTTATCTAAATTCGGTACATCTACCCAAGTTCCCGTAGCATTCGACTCCTGGGTCAAATCCATCAACAACTGCGAGTAAACCCCTTCTCTGAGCGACGGTATCAACGATTTACCGCCATCTATCGCTTCTACCCACCTATCTACTACTCGAATAAACGGTGCAATCCTCCCGTCTGGATAAACTTGAGGAAACTCCAATCTTTGAGGAATTTTGATTTCAGCTAAAGGTTCTCCACCTTGGGAACCCCACAAGCGAAATCCGTGGACGTAATCTTGCTGGTTGTCACTTCCCAACACCAACGTACCCTTACTCCCGTATATTTCCACCCAGTGTCCCCGCCCTTGATAAGTAACAGAACTCAAACAAACTTGACAAGGCGTTCCCCCGGCTAATTCCAACATCAACGTGCAAGAATCATCGGCATCAACTAATTTTAAATTTCCCGAATCATTCGGATCTGGGCGCGCCGAAATTCCTGTTATCAATTGCCCAGAAAGCCTCTGCGGCGGGCCGAACAGCCAGCTAATATAATCAAAAACGTGAGAACCTGTCGCGCCCAAAACTCCGCCGCCTCGATCTTTTTGCGCGTACCAATTCCAAGGGCGAGTAGCATCAGCACGGCTCGACACCAGCCAATCAACCTTAATTAAACGCTTTTCTCCCACATATCCTGCTGCCAATAATTCTGCTAGCATTTGCCATGCGGGGATGAAGCGAAACTCAAAGTCCATTGTGGCAATTGCTCTGCCACCACCCTTTTTAAAATCGGTTTGAGATTCGTTGTTTGCCAAGCGGTAAAGTTCCCTGGCTTCATTTGCTGTCAGGGCTGTGGGTTTTTCTAATAATAAATGCTTGCCTGCTTCCAAGACGGTTTTTGCCATTTCAAAATGCAAAAATGGCGGCGTGGAAATGCTGGCGCCCGCTACTTCTGGGATGGCTACTATATCGGCGATCGAGTCGCAAGCGTAGGGAATATTGTGGCTAGAGGCGATCGCCTTTGCTTTGTCTAAATTCCGGTGGTAAACAGCCACAACCTCTGTCCGGTGATGTGCCTGGAATCCGGGAAGGTGTACTTTTTGACCGAAACCTGTACCGACTACTGCCACGCCAATTTTTGACATAATAATTTAATAATTGGGAATTGGGAATTGGGAATTGGGAATTGGGAATTGGGAATTGGGCATCGGGAATTGGGAATTGGGCATCGGGCATTGGGGATTGGTAGCAACTAACAAATAACTAATGACTTCAACATCGGTCTGACGCTCGATAATTAATCCGTGTATCCGTGTCCTAATCTGTGTCGTGCTTTCCTTCTTCCTTCTTCCCTCTTCCGACGGACATCGGACTGACATCCGTTACATCCGTTACATCCGTCGAGCGAATCCGTTGCCGAACTTCCTTCTTCCTTCTTCCTTCTTCCTTCTCCACCCATTCAATTACTTGTTTGCCCAAACAAACCCCGTCAAATAAGTCAATTTCTCTGATCCCTGTAGGGCTGGTGACGTTAACTTCCGTGAGATAACCGCCAATGATATCAATGCCAACAAAGTACAGTCCGTCCCGTTGCAGCACTGGTTCTAACTGAGTGCAAATTTGCAGTTCGCGATCGGTAATTTCTGTTTTTGCGACTCGGCCGCCGACGGCCATGTTGCCGCGAAATTCATTGCCAGTGGGAATACGGTTGATAGCACCGATGGGCTTGCCGTTCAACAGCACTATCCGCTTGTCTCCCTCTTTTGCTTCCGGCAGATAAGTCTGAACCATCACTGGAATTTGCCCTTGTTGAGTGCTAATTTCGACCAGGGAGTTGAGATTGCGATCGCCCGCTTCCAAAAACAAAATTCCCTCGCCAGCTTTACCGCCCAACGGTTTAAGAACTGCCGCTCCTTTTTTCTCAACAAATTGCCGAATTACCTGCTTGTTTTGAGAAACAATTGTCTCGGGGATGGCTCCCTCAAATTGCAAAGCATACATCTTTTCATTCGCCGCCCGCAATCCTTTGGGACTGTTAACTACCAAAGTTTTAGCCGGATCGATCCCGTCTAGAAGGTAAGTAGCGTAGAGGTAAGGAACGTTGACTGGGGGGTCTGTTCGCATAAATACCGCGTCCATTGCTTCCAGAGGCTGCAAAGTAGACTGTTCCACGTCGTACCAAGCCTCAGCAGCCTCCCAGAGTCCCTCTACCACTTTTACTGGGGTAAGCGCTACCCGACTGAGCATTGCCCAGGTTTTCCCGCCGATGACGCTTAATTCGTTGGCTTGAGTCGCCCAGACTTCGTGACCCAACTCTTGAGCTGCCTCCATCAGCGCTACGCTGGTATCGTGTCCTGGAATTAGTCGCGCGAGGGGATCGATGATGAATGCAAATTTCATTGTCAGTTAAAATTAAGAATTGGTCGCCGAAAAATTTGGGCTAACTGAAAATTTAACAGGGAATGCCTCATTTTGCTGCTAGCAGCGGATCTAGCAGGCCTTGAGTATCGAGTTGGTGGATGTCGTCGCAGCCGCCTATGTGTTGGTCGTTAATAAATATCTGGGGCAGGGTGCGACCTCCGTGGGCTCGATCGGTCATTTTATCTCGTGCTGCTTCATCTCCGTCGATCGCGTACTCTGTAAAATCCACCCCTTTTCGCTTCAGCAATGCTTTGGCACGAATGCAAAACGGGCAGGTTCTCCAAGTGTAAATTTCTACTTTAGGGGTCATCGGGCGCTCAAACAATAACAATATTTTTTTATTTTAATCTTAACCAATCTTATTTTTATTTTTATATAGTTGCAGCAAGCAAGCTGTAAAGTTATTATTTATACAATTTTCTTTATTTTTATTCCATAAGTAAAAATGCACCCACGCTTCAAGAAACGCAGCGATTTTCAAAACAAGCAGCAAATTGGGCCTGCCTACCGTTGCTGACGAACCTGCTTGTTTCGTTTTCTGCCGGAACAGATGATTCCTGCACCTGTCACCAGGAGTGCTACCACAGTACCCGGTTCTGGGATAGCTGTTGGTGGCCTCACGGGGGTGGGGGTGCTGTATATGTTTTGCCAGTCCTCTGGCGGCGCGACTTCGGGCGGTGGTACCGGGTCTGCTATTGGTGCTGGTGATTCAACTACCGGCACTACGGGTACTGGGTCTGCTATTGGTGCTGGTGCTGGTGATTCAACTACCGGCACTACGGGTACTGGGTCTGCTATTGGTGCTGGTGATGGTGATTCAACTACCGGCACTACGGGTACTGGGTCTGCTATTGGTGCTGGTGATGGTGATTCAACTATCGGCACTACGGGTACTGGGTCTGCTATTGGTGCTGGTGATGGTGATTCAACTATCGGCACTACCGGTACTGGGTTTTTTATGACTCGTGGTGGTTGGGTTGTTGATGATGATTGGCTGCTGCTCGAGCAGGCACGGGAAAAATTTCCTGACCCGCACGTGGATTGTGCTGAAGCCGGAGGGGCAGCAGCTAGATAGTAAAACGCTGTTGCCATTGTGGCAGAGAGTCCAATTGCTAGTTTTGCCAGTGGCGTAAACATAACTATTTAGTTAAACAGTGGTAAGATCTGAAAATAGAAATAGTCCTAGAGAGTAGCGCTGCACGACGGGCAAGGATTTTAGAGTTCTTACAATAAATGGATGTTGTCTCTCGCGGGCGCCTGTAAAAGATTGTGTAGTGCTCTCGGCGATCGCCCAAACACTTTCATAACATTATTCTTCTCTTTCGCCTTGACGTCGCGTACCGTGGTTTGCACCAGGTAGTGGTTTGCACCGAGTGAAGCCACATCTTTTTGCAATCTCTGAACCAACAGCTGTTACAGCCATTAACACAGAGTGTTTTTACCTTGACCGCCGCCTCCTGAAATTAATTCTTTAACCGGGCGAAAACTCGATCTACTGTATTTTACTTTGCAATGCACGATTTGACTACTATTTTATAGTCTCATAGTTCGACGATATCTGTCCTCAGTATATTTACGTGTATTCCCGAATGTCAACTACTTAAAAAAATACTTAAGTATTTACCGAGGGTAGAGTGCGTATTGAATGAGCTGAGCTAGTCTGTCGCGGAGAGTTTCCATCCCGAGACCTTTGGCCGCCGAAATAAATACGGCTTGAGGAAACTCTTCTCGGGCGAGGGCGAGAGTCTCTCCATCTACAGCATCGATTTTGTTAAAAGCGACAAGGGCTGGCCCGGGAGTTACGGGCATATCTGTCAAAATATTCATGACCGATCGAATTTGGCTCTGCCACGCAGGATGGGAGAGATCGACAAGGTGCAGCAAAGCATCGGCGTCAGTGACTTCTTCGAGGGTAGCTCGAAAAGCGTCGATCAAGGCGGGGGGCAGTTCGCGAATAAAGCCCACTGTATCTGTGAGGACGATCGACACCGGGGAGCCCGTGACGGAGCTAGGAATGGTCAACCGTCGGGTTGTGGGGTCGAGGGTGGCAAATAACTGGTCGGCGGCATAGACCTCGGAATTCGTGAGCAGGTTGAGCAGAGTCGATTTACCGGCGTTGGTGTAGCCGACGATCGCCACTGAGGGTACATCGTGATGGTGCCGGTTCTGCCGCAGCCGGAAGCGGTGGGCCAGGAGTTGATTTACTTCTTGCTGCAATCGAGAAATGCGTTTGGCGATCGTGCGCCGTTCGGTTTCTAGTTTGGTTTCCCCGGGACCTCTGGTACCGATGCCGCCACCCTGTCTCGACATTGCCTGACCGCGACCTCTGAGCCGGGGCAGGGCGTACTCTAGCTGAGCGAGTTCGACTTGCAATTTACCCTCGCTCGATCGAGCTCTTTGGGCAAAGATGTCGAGAATTACCTCTGTTCGATCGACTACGCGGATACCTATCTGAGTTTCCAAGTTCCGTATTTGTGCGGGAGCCAGGTCGCGATCGAATACCACGAGGTTAGCGCTAACCGTCTGAGCTGCGAGGGAAATTTCCTGAACTTTGCCTTCCCCGACGACTGTCTGCGGATGGGGGCGCGATCGTTTTTGGCGCACTGTTTGCAGTACCTGACCCCCGGCGCTTTCAACCAGCCGCGTGATTTCTGCGAGCCCGTCCTCAAACTCCAACTGAGTCATGTGCTGAGTCATTACACCTACCAACAGCACTTTGTCTTGGTCTGCATCGACCTGCTTAGCGACAAACTCTGCTTCAAACTCTGCTTCGAGTCCTTCCACCAAATCCAGAAAGTCTTGGTCGGCGAGTTCGTCCAAATTCAGCGGTTCTGATATTTTCCAGGGAAAGTGTGGAGTTTGAATTAGTGACTTTTGAATTGAAGGCTCTTCTATTTCATCAGTTGCATCTGGTTCTAACTGAGCGCTCAAAACAGAGAACTCAAAATTTGGCCGATCTCCCTGGGGTATCAAGTGAGCGAGATAAGTTTCTTGGATGTAACCAGTCGCACCGCCGCCGCGACGCTGAAATCCTCCGCCGCTCAGTGTCAGCCAAACGAGGGCGTCGAGGCGCTGAATTGCCATTGCTGTGAGGGCTGCTTCGCTAGGGGTTTCTGGCTTCAGGTGGGTGGCGATGCAGCGGATGCCGCTGAGGCGACCTCCCCCGTAGCGGGGCAATTCTAAGGGCGCAATCTGCGTTTGGCGCGGTGTACCCACGCCGACGCGAATTACTTGTCCGCGGCGGTTGATGTAGGTGCAGATTGGTTTGTCTATTTCCGTGCTGATGGCGGCAACGCGCTGGGCGAATTCTGCAGTGGTGATGCGATCGCCCGGTAGTCGCTGGTGGTAAAGCTTTTCGAGTTGCTTGAGCTGGCTGGACTTTAAACCTTGAAGATTGCCGTAGATGGTTTCGATAACTGTTTCTCCCGATCGATCTGTTTATCTCCTATTTTAATTAACTCAATGGCGATCGTGTTCGGGTTTTAAGTTGAAATTTACTAAATTTTGTTGCCTCTAGCAGAGCGCGGATTCAGTCTTGTCGAGTCACCAGCGCCGTTGTTTGTCGCGAGGCTGCGATCGAGCCTTTCACAGCGGCCCTCTCAAGTTGCACTTGTATTTAGTATTTACAGATACAGGCGAGCGCTGAAAAAATCTCCCTCAACAAAACTTAACACTTTATTTTTGGTTTCATAATCCTCCTTTAGACTTGTGTTTATTTTGAGCCTACAGGCAGATAGCAAAGCAGAAATTACGCCGCTACCATGAGAAGCGAAACATTGTTAAGGAATGTAAAAACATGGAAACTCGTCCTACTAACTTGCCCCCTACTACTAATGCTTACAACGGCAAAGATCGGAATGCCTTTCTGTTCGGCTTCAACCCGCAAGCAGAACTTTGGAACGGTCGCTTAGCGATGATCGGTTTCTTAGCTTATTTGCTTTGGGACGCTGCTGGATATAGTGTTCTGCGCGACATCCTTCACTTTCTGCCTAACTACATTGCTCAGTAATGACCAGCAGTCTTTCCTGTCTGGCAGCGTGAGTAAATGCCGCCTCTGGCCGACAGGCTAAAAGTTACAAATGGCAGGGAGTCTGGTTGTGTCAATTTGTACCTTTCCTTTCTTTTGAATGGCATTAAAAGAATTATTGCTGTGATTTCACGATTTCGGGTGGGGGCGCTCCGCTGGCGCGGTGAATATTGAGAGCAAAACAGATATTTATTGCGTAAAGCCGATCGCCCCTGCTGTATTTTGGGCAAGAAATCTCATCGAGCATTTCTGATACTTTATGAAAAATAGGAGCATCCACGATGATTAACTCAAATTTACTGGCAGTAGTAGAATCGACTCTGACTGACACAGCCTCAGGAAATTGGCAAAAGCCTCTGGTGATGTTTGTTTGTAATATCTTAGCGTTGCTAGTTATCAGTCGCAGAATTTGGTATCCCCACGTCGGGCCGAAAATGCCTTTGCCCTTCCCCTCTCTGTTCAACAATGTTAGCGTACCGGCATTTCTGGCTTGCATGAGCGCTGGTCATTTGCTGGGAGTATTGGCGATTTTGACCCTCCACATCGACAAGTATTTTTAGGAGCAATTGCGTCGCTTCTGTGGCGACTTATTCCTACAATAGGTAGGTTAGAGCTTAGATATTGCACCATTTTCAATTAGTCTTTTATGAACAGGCAAGATGCCTGTTCCACAAGAAAATTTATCTTTTGTGGAACGGGCATCTTGCCTGTTCTTGAGAATGGTGCAAAAGGTAGGTTAAAAGGCAGACAAAAAATGGCAGGGGTAAGTGAAAAGCACTCACCCCTAATTTTAAATATCTCGAGAAGTGGATGAATAACTGCATCTAAACGAGCAATCGAGAAGCTGGTAAAACAAGCAATCTCACTCACAGATTGTCCTTGCTGAATGAGGCTTTCTAGTCCTCGGAGATAAGCATCCCCTACTTGCTCATAGGTTGTTTGAGAAAACACGAACGCTGCATTGACGTTAATACGATCGCAAATTACTTGTGCAATCACCGGCAGCATGATTTGATTGGCTGGGATTCTGAGCATAAAATTACGCCCGCCGACCGAACGCCTAAGGATTTGAGCTTCAGCGATCGCACTTTGGGCCTGCAATAGCGACTGAGGATGGAGATCGACTTGAACCTAACCATATCGACCGCGAGTCTGAGAATAGGTTTGTTTCAGCAAGTCGGCTGCTAATTGTAGGTCTCGTCTGATTAAATAATCGTATTTAGGTCGAGCGGCTCGCTCGATCTTTTGGTGGGCTAGTGTACAGAAGTCGATCGCGTATTCCTTCGCTTCAATTGCAGCTTGCAAGCTTTGAAAGTTTGACAGCACCCCTCATAGTCCAGGGTCATCAAAGTCCTGCAACTTACTGTTGGTAATCTGAGATCTTGCACCATTGTCAATAATCCTTTTTTGAACAGGCAAGATGCCTGTGAAGCGAGAAAATCTACTCTTTGTGGAACAGGCATCTTGCCTGTTCAGCGAGAATAGTGCAAGATGTGAGTAATCCAACTTCGCTCAAAATTATCCAGCCCAACCGATTGTCCCAGTCGCCGCAGCGCCACAAATTCCTATCATTTTAGGGTTAGGGAATGGGATATAGCCATTTGCGAAATAATAGTGTTAAGCGCGGCATGACTAAATAGGTGAGCAGGATAACAGTCAGACCTGTGACCATCAGAGATGTGAGCAAGGCAGGAAGCCCTGATAGTAGCGGTACCACCAAACGATTGAGAATAGAAATGGTAAAAAACACTCCCAACCATGTAACTAACGCCATTTTGTAGCGAGGGGGTGGAGCCTTCATCGATTTATTGGGCAGCGTAAACCAGGTTTCCAATCCGGTCAGGGTTTGAATATCTTCGGGCCTTTCAATCAATGGCTGCAATCGCTCAATCCACTCTCGCCGAACATCAGATTCTAGCCATGTCTTGAGATTGTCGTAGCAATCGAACTTGAGAATGACCACGTACTCAGGATGGGCGTGATGCTGGGGTCGAATAGTGCTGACACCCAGATGTCCCTTGAATTTTCGTGCATCTGCAGCGATGCCATGAAACCATGCTTCGTAACCTTGGTCGCGCCCCGGTTTCACTACATGAGAGATCACAGCGGTGACTAGATAGTTTTCTTCACTGCTATTGCTCGCCAACGGTTCTTCCAACATAGAATTTAGAGAATTAAGTGAGAGAAAAGTTTTATTCAGAACAACCGCCCTAGAGACACCAAATTGCTGGCCAATTTTCGGCAGCACGTCTTGAAACAGAAGGGAGATTAACGAATGCGATCGAGAAGGTTGGGCATGAAATGAAATGACTAGCGAGCTCCAGCACCTTGTAAGGCAGCTTGGGCATGGGCGAGATCCTGCGTTCGAGTCTCCTCTCCACCCATGAGATTATCGGCATGGATGACTTCAAGATCAGTGATGCCCATGAAAGCAAAAATGAGTCGCAGATAGGGTTCTTGCAGATCATTAGGCAGAGTAAGGCGTATCTTTTAATTAGCCTGAAATTGTGACCTAGTTCGGCCCAGACAAAGACTTGCAATCATTGACAAGAGCTATCAAAAACACCCTCTACGTGACTTACAACGAAGTAGTTGCCACCGCTACGTTTCACGTAAAATTGATAACCTAGCGATGACAATATTAACTCAGTTACACAGGAGCTAAACAAACTAGGCGCTTTCTCACTACTTACTGGGAGATCCAGGATTTGCCGTTGCTGCATAGCTGGTCATCAGGTTTTTGTAGTCAGGAATAAACTCTGCTAATAGACTACCCAGTCCTTCAATATCGTTGCGCCAGTCACGGTGCAATTCACACGCAACGCTAAACCAATTGACCAACTGAACTCCAGCACGAGACATTCGATCCCAAGCTGCATAGCGACAGGCTTCATTGAAGGTTCCAGAGGCATCGGTGACAACAAAAACCTCATAACCTGCCTCCAATGCCGAAAGCGCACAAAAAGTAACACATACATCAGTGACAATTCCGGCCACGATCAATTGCTTCTTGCCTGTTGCTTCTACTGCTTTAACAAAGTCCTCGTTGTCCCAAGCGTTGATTTGTCCGGGACGCGGAATAAAGGGAGCATCTGGAAACTTCTCCTTCAGTTCAGGGATGATGACTCCATTGGGGCCTTGCTCAAAGCTAGTTGTCAAAATTGTAGGCAGGTTGAAAAATTTGGCTGCACTTGCTAGCGCCAGCACATTATTTTTGAAGTCGGCGGCACCAATATCACGCACAAGTGAGAACAGTCCAGTTTGATGATCGACGAGCAAAACCGCAGCATTATTCTTGTCTAGACGGTTGTATTTGAATGTAGACATGAGGTATTTTTCCTATTTGGGTTATGGGTGAATGAGGAATTGCAGAATGGAGTCAAGAATCAGAAAGCCTTGAGTTGTACAACTTAAATGTGCTTTTTTATTAAAAGCGAAACGTCTATTTCCTCTAAATGGCTTATGGCGTAACCTGTTGCGGCACGAACTCTGTTTGCAAAATCTTACCAAATTTCACCACTCAAGATCCGCAAGTTAAGCGCTGAGTTAACGCGATCGCCCTAATCTCGACACACGTTACACCAACGCCCCTAACGCTTTCAATGTCGATTTTTGAGCATTCGTCAATCCCGTTGCCCCTTGAATATGCATACATTCATACAGCCGATCGCCCATCAACGTCCGGTTACAGCCACCAGTTGCTACATCTCCCACTTTAATGGTGCGAATAATAAATTAGGTCTTTTGGGCAATTATATAAACATGATTTTGAGGATACTGGTCGTATTCGAGATGGCGGCAGGTGCAATGATGCTCAACCAGAATTTGCAGGAAAGTATCTACACCCAAAGTGCTGTAATCAAAGTCTTGACCTTGAAATGCTCCCGAAACCTCGCTGCTTGTATGTCCGCCGCCACAAGTGAATAGAAGCACTCCATTGGGTTCAAGCGCATCGCATAGCTTTTGTATCACAGGCGCTTGCTTGTTGATTGGCAGATGAAACGTACTGTCCCACGCTGCAATCAGGCTGTAAAGTTTAGGCGGCAGCCAATCACAAATGTCTTCCCGGTAAAACGTAATTTCTGGATGTAGCTGCTGGGCTAAATCGATCATTTCGCTAGAAATATCAAGTCCTTCAGGCTGAAATCCATGCTTGGATAAACTGTTAATAAAACGTCCGCTGCTTCCACACCCCACATCAAGTGCTGCGTGCTGCTTAGAAGTAAATTTTATCGCCCGTTCTAATTGGGCAATCCCGTAGGTTGAATCTTGATGCTCAGTTTGCCACCATTGGGCAATTCGGTCGTAGCGGGCCGATGTATCATTTGGCTCCATAGAGTCACCTCATAAAACCTTTGAAAATCGAGATATGATGCAGGCGGCCGCACCCTACAACTACAACGAGTGACAGTTAGCCTTAGCCCAGGGAATAAAATTTTTCGTTTCAATTTCGGGCTGTCAGTGGGAAAGTGGGGATTTCGGTTGCAGATTCTGCCAGAGGGGGGCGCAGACAAAGATAAACTAGCGGCCCTAACAGCGGAACTAGAGAGACTGCCCAAAAAATGCGATCGTCCGAGAGTCCGCGGCGTGCCATGTCGTCTCCCAAAAGTGAGGGAAATATTACAGCCATCAAGCAACAATCCCAAGTTATTAAATGCACAAAAGGAATTGACTGCCACTGCCTGACATAATCTCCCCAATCTCCATTTAACCAAGCCCAAGCTAACAGCCAGATAGTAGTTAGTAAAAGTACAATGCCTGTCCAGCGGGAGTCTGATATTTTGAGCAACATATCTTTGCGGCCGGAAAATTGTGCCTGGGGCTGGCGGAGGAGTAAGTAGGGAATTAAGCCGATTATACCGGCGCCGTTGGAAGCGATCAAAGCAGGCCCAGCGGATATATTTTGGGTTCTCTCATCAATGAATACGAGGCAAGCGTAAACCATCGGCCACACTCCCATGAGAGCGAATAGGGTGACAAGGTACGGGTTAATTTCTTGTAACTGCAACTTGAGCATTTTTTCAATAACTGTTAGCGTGCCGGGCCGATCGAGAGGAGCTAGCAGCAAGGTGTAGGCAATAAATATTGCCCACAACAACCCCAGAAACATTTTTGTTTTCATCATATATAACGAGTAGTGGAACCCGACTAAACTAAATTATGGTAAAGTAGCGGCCGAGTTAGCGCCGTCTATCTTAGGTGATAAGCAGTTCGATTGGAACAGCGGCTGCAAACCCGGTTTTAGTTCGGGGATGAAAGGCTCTACAGCAGCCGATCATTACTTTAGGCAGACGCAGGGGCCGCGTCAGGAGAGATACATTTTAAAGAATCGGTTGTTTTCATTACATAACCCCTTAGCAAAGGAGTTTCAGCGGTGAACTTAATATCTGTAGAGGAACTCAAAGCGCTGGTACAACAATCTCCTGGATTGTGCGTCTCTATTTATATGCCAGTGGCTCAAGGAGCAGAACTTCAACAAAATCCGATTCGGTTCAAAAATTTAATCAGAGAGGCTGAAGACAAAATAGTAGAGTACGGATTTGACAAAAAAGAAGCTGCCCAATTGCTAGAGCCAGTCCGAGCAGAAGTTGAGCAGGAAAACTTTTGGGAAAATCAAAGCAACCTGCTGGCGATTTTTGTCGGTTCGGGATTTTTCCGCTACTATACCTGTCCGGTGAATTTTGACGAGTTAGTGGTTGTAAGCGACAATTTTCACGTCAAACCGCTGATGCCTCTGCTGACAGGAGATAATTTATTTTATGTTTTAGCTCTCAGTCAAAAGGAAGTTAGGCTGATTGAGTGTACTGCTTACGGTGCTCGGGAAGTTGAAGTTGAAAACTTGCCGAAAAGCCTGGATGAGGCTCTGCAATATGACCCGACAGCTAAAGATGGTCAGTTTCGGATTGCTACTTCAAAAGGAGGCACTAATAATTCTTTTCAGCATCCGGGAAGTTTTCACGGCCAAGGAAGTCCGGATCGAGATGAACCCCAGCAGGAAATATTGCAGTATTTCCACATAATCGATGCGGCGCTGCACGAATATTTGCGCAATAAAAAAGCTCCTTTAGTGTTAGCTGGAGTTGAGTATTTGCTCCCGCTTTACCGAGAAGCCAATACCTACCCGCATTTATTTGAAGAAGGAATTACAGGCAATCAGAAACTTCTCAAGCCGGAAGAGTTGCGGGCCGAAGCTTTGCCGCTGGTGGAACCTTTGTTTTTGCAGGCTCAGTCAGACGCGATCGCACAATACCGCGATCTGACAGGAAGCGATAAAATTTCTGCTGATTTGAAAGAAGCTGTTTCGGCTGCTTATTTTGGACGGGTCGATCGACTGTTTGTTGCTCTTGGCGTTCAGCAGTGGGGTACTTTTAATCCCGATACGAACGCGGTGCAAATCCACCCAGAACCAGAATTGGGCGACGAAGATTTGTTGAATGCCGCAGCAATTCAAACTATTCTCAACGGCGGAACTGTTTACGCGGTGCCGCCGGAAAAAGTGCCGGAGGAGGCGCCTTTAGCTGCTATTTTCCGCTATTAATTTATCAGGTTTAAACCAATGGAATCTAGTTCAATCACAAATTCCGACAAACAAAACCAAACTAGCACCGGCGATACCGAACGCTGGGCATCTTTAATTGGCGGCGGGGCGCTGGTGCTTTTTGGTTTGTCGCAGCGTTCTTTGAGAGGTGCTTTGCTGGCGGTTGCGGGCGGCGGTTTAGCGGCCCGCGGGCTGGGCGTTGTGGAAGGTTTGCAGTCGGCGGCAGATCCGAATCAAAGCATTAAAGTTGAAAAGACGGTGACGATCGACAAACCGGCTGATGAATTGTACCGTTTATGGCGCAATTTTGAAAATTTGCCTCGGTTTATGAAGCATCTCAAACACGTGACGGTAATAGATGAAAAACGTTCTCACTGGATTGCCAGCGCGCCGATGGGCAATAGTGTGGAATGGGATGCAGAGATTGTCCGCGAAGAAGAAAATCGCTTAATTGCTTGGGCGTCTGTTGAAGGAGCTGATATTGACAATTCGGGTTTTGTGCGCTTTCAACCGGCACCTGCAGGACGCGGTACTGAGGTAAAAGTTGTCATTGAATACAACCCTCCGGGCGGTGCAATTGGTGCTGGGGCTGCTAAACTATTTGGCGAAGCTCCCGAACAGCAAATTGCCGACGATTTGCGCCGCTTTAAGCAGTTGATGGAAGCTGGGGAAATAGCTACCACGGAAGGTCAACCTTCGGGCCGCAAGTAATAAGTTAGATGGTGTCTCCGGATCTAACTAACATCTTGCACCATTCTCAGAACAGGCAAGATGCCTGTTCCACAAAGAGTGAATTTCTTGTGGGGTGGGCATCCTGCCCGCCCATCAAAAGCTTATTGAAAATGGTGCAAGATGTTAGTTATATCTGACATCTTGGAGCATTCTCAGAACAGGCAAGATGCCTGTTCCACAAAGAGTGAATTTATTGTGGGGTGGGCATCCTGCCCGCCCATTAAAAGCTTATTTAAAAGGGTGCAAGATGTCAGATATAAGCATCTTTGTTGTTTACCTGATTAGCTGATGTCATCTCAAGTGGTTTTCGGAAATGCGGGCGCTGAAGGTGCAAGTCGGGGCGGGTGGTTTGCTGGTCACTTTATGACCCCTGAAGACGACCCGCGATCGACCTCAGTTTTAGAGGTAAAATGGGGCGTTCACCAAGCCGGAGATTGTAGGACTCAGTGGGCGGTAAATGCGCAAGCCACCACGCTTTCTATCCTGGTAAAAGGGCGGTTTCGCCTGCAATTTCCCGAGCAAGAAATCTTGCTATCTCGCGAAGGAGATTATGCTCTCTGGCTGCCGGGAGTGCCTCATTATTGGTCAGCCGAGGAGGATTCTACGATCGTCACTGTACGCTGGCCTTCCCTGTCGGGAGATAGTTCTGGGGTTAAGAATTAACTTTAACTTGGGGAACCAAAACGCGGCCGGTATAACCCGCGCCCTGGTAGCGCTCGATCGCCTCTGATGCGATAACACCTGCTTTCCCACTCTCAACCAGCGCTACGCAAGCACCGCCAAAACCTCCGCCCGTCAGCCTTGCGCCAAAGACTCCGGGGATTGACTGCAAGATTGCCGCCAGCGCGTCTACTGCCGGCACCGAAACTTCGTAGTCGTCGCGCTGACTGGCGTGGGAAGCATTCATTAACTCGCCAAAACGCTCTGCTGGCAAAGATTTTACCGCTTCGAGCACGCGGTTGTTTTCGGTAACGACATGGCGCGCTCGCCTCCGGAGGGGTTCGGGCAATACTTCCACTGCTTGCGGATCGGCGATATCCCTGAGAGCCTTAACTCCCAATATCCGGGCGGATTCCTCGCACTCGGCGCGCCGCTGGTTGTAGCCGCTTCCTGCTGCTAGTTTGTGGCTTTCGCCACTGTCAATTATTAAAATTTCTGTGCTTGGGGGAAAAGGTATCGCGCGGCATTCCAGGCTGCGGGTGTCGATAAATAGCATGGTGTTGGTATCTGCTAAACTCGACGCCATTTGATCCATGATGCCACAGTTCAAGCCCGCATACTGGATTTCGGCTTGCTGTCCGATTTGAGCTAGCCGCACGTCTTCTAGGGGCAGATCCAGCAGCGCGCGCAGTCCTCTGAGGGTTGCTATTTCTAAAGCGGCGCTGCTGGACAAACCGGCTCCGATCGGCACGCTCGAGGTAATGTAGAGATTTATTGGCGGTACTTTGTATCCTTCTTTTTCTAAAAGTCTCAGGCAGCCACAGATATAACTGACGAATTGTTGCGGTATGGTATCCTCGTCTGAATAATTTATGAGTTCGTCATATTCTGCTGAATAAAAATGGTGTAGAGCGTCGCTGCTGAAGCCGATTTCTACTGTTGTGCACTGGGGAATCGCAGTTGGAAGTACAAATCCATCGTTGTAGTCTGTGTGTTCGCCCAGCAGGTTTACTCTTCCGGGCGCGCTGGCTGTGGTTTGCGGTAATGTACCAAATACTCGTTGGAATTGCATTTTTGGGGAATTGGTAATTGGGAAGAAATTAATTTATTTTTTATCGTTTATCCTTTTATAGTGCCCAAGTTTTTTGGTTAATTCAACCCCTGTTAACAAAAATAAACATGACCGAAAGCATCCAGGATACAAGCCCCCGGATTCATCCGTGGGGTCAATGCTTCAATTCTTTAATCTAAAATCTAAAATCTAAAATCGATTGACCGTAGGTTAGGAAAAAATAGAGAGCTGTGATAAAATGACAGCCTAAGATTTCTCCAATAATTCAAAAAATGCGATCGACCAGACCCCGGAAACAGTTTGCTCAACATTGGCTCAAAAGCGAGAAAGCCTTAGATAAGATTGTGAAAGCGGCTTCTTTGGATGGCGATCGCGTCCTGGAAATTGGGCCGGGTACGGGGATTTTGACTCGGCGTTTGCTGCCTGCGGCTGAGTCTGTTGTTGCTGTGGAGATCGATCGAGATTTGTGTCTCAAGCTAGCCAAACAACTCGGCAAAACCGACAATTTTTTACTGCTGCAAGGCGACTTCCTGGAAATGGACTTAGAGGCTGAACTAACAGCCTTTCCCAAATTCCAAAATCCCAATAAAGTTGTTGCCAATATTCCTTATAATATTACCGGTCCGATCCTGCAAAAACTGCTGGGAACGATATCTGTTCCTGCTGCTAAACCCTTCGATTCGATCGTGCTCTTAGTGCAGAAAGAAGTGGCCCAAAGGCTTTACGCTAAACCGGGTTCGACAGCTTTTGGCGCTTTGTCGGTGCGGGTGCAGTATTTAGCAGAATGCGAGTTAATTTGCGATGTGCCCTCTAAAGACTTTTTTCCGCCGCCAAAAGTCGATTCCGCCGTGGTGCGGCTGCTTCCGAGACAGATAGAAACTGCGGCGGTTAATCCGCGCTATTTGGAGAATTTAGTTAAGTTGGGATTTGGTAGCAAGCGCAAGATGCTGCGAAATAATTTGAAAGGGGCTGTGGATTTAGATAAACTCGTTCAATTGCTAGAAGAGTTACAAATAAATCCTCAATCTCGCGCTGAAGATTTAAGCGTGGAGCAATGGGTAAATTTGAGTAATAATATTATGTGCGAGGTTTGAAGTTAACGGTTCTGTTAGAGTTTTTCTCAGTAACATAGAGCATCGGGCATCGGGCATCGGGCATCGGGCATCGGGGATTGGGCATCGGGCATCGGGCATCGGGCATACCTCACCACGCTTGAGAACCGCTATAGATACTCGAATTATTAAAGAAATCTGGTATCTGGATCTGCTGTTTTTTTATGAATAAAGACCTTTCGGCATGACTACAAATTGTTGAATTTAGGTTAGTTGTGGATTTTTAAAGGTTTATTGCACGCTAATCGGAATTTTAATAATAAATTCCGCACCTTTCCCCGGTGCAGAAATACACTGCAATTCGCCTTGATGTCTTACTGTGATAATTTGATAGCCGATCGCTAAACCCAATCCCGTGCCTTTACCTACTGGTTTAGTGGTAAAAAATGGATTAAATAACTGCTTCATCGCCGATTCTGTTATTTCTGGCCCGTTGTTGCTAATTCGGATTTCTACCACTTCACTGTCTAAAAGTTTAGTGGAAATTTTGATGATGCGGGGATTAGCTTCATTGGCTGCAATCGACTGGCTGCGGCTGTCGTCTTTTAAAGCATCAATAGCATTAGCGATGATATTCATAAATACTTGATTTAGCTGTCCGGGATAGCACTCTATTTGGGGTAAATTGCCATATTCTTTGATAACTTGAATGCTCCACAAACCAGGCTTAGCATTCAATCGGCTTTGCAAAATCATTAGTGTGCTGTCAATTCCTTCATGAATGTCGGCTAATTTCATTTCTGCTTCGTCATGGCGAGAAAAATTTCGCAGCGACTTGACAATACCAAAAATTCGCTCGGCGCCGTTTTTCATAGAAGTTAATATTTTTGGCATATCAAAAATGATAAAATCTAAATCTACAGAATTGATTTTTTCTTGAACTATGGGTAGGGGATTCGGATACTGCTCTTGATAGAGATTCACCAGTTCTAGCAA
Organism: Microcoleus sp. C2D2; assembly: GCF_036702495.1. Classification (NCBI taxonomy): domain Bacteria; kingdom Bacillati; phylum Cyanobacteriota; class Cyanophyceae; order Oscillatoriales; family Microcoleaceae; genus Microcoleus; species Microcoleus sp. C2D2. Next base: position 24,141 of record NZ_JAUBTO010000003.1, read on the forward strand.
ACTATTGGCATACTGGCGGATGTGAGTAATATTGCCGTAAATAAAGTTAATCGGATTGTTGATTTCATGAGCAACCCCAGCGACCAATTGCCCTAAAAACGACATTTTTTCGCTGTGAATTAGGTTGGATTGAGCCTGCTTCAATTCAGACAATGCTTGTTCTAGCTGTTGAGTTTGAGACATTAACTCTGCGGTGCGTTCCTCAACTCGAATTTCTAATTCTTCTTTAGCTTTTTGTAGTGCAGCTTCTGCTAATTGGCGCTCGACAATTTCCGCTGCTAGGAGTCGGTTGGCAAATTCTAAATGTTGAGTTTGAGACTTTAACTCTGCAGTGCGTTCCTCAACTCGAATTTCTAATTCTTCTTTAGCTTTTTGTATGGCAAGTTGTGCTAATTGGCGCTCGGCAATTTCTGCTTCTAGGAGTCGGTTGGCGGATTCTAACTGTGCGGGACTGGGAAGTGCTAAGGCTTGAGGCATTAAGTCTACCAAAAGTATGGCTGTAGCAAATGAAATAAGGGCAGTAATTGCTTTCATTGTTCCTGAAAGCCAATAGGTAGGATGCCAAAGTGTCCAGAGTTCAAATATGTGAGTGATGCCACAGGCGACGATAAAGGCTCCAAACAGGGCAAAGATCCAATCAAAGGGCAAATCTTCACGTTTGGAAATAAAATAAACCAATGTAATCGGGATGGAAAAATACGCGAGTGCAATTATAGAATCTGAGGCAACGTGAAGCCAGACTAACTGGGTCTGCCAGAGATAGCAGTGACCGTGAGGAATAAATGACCCGGAACTAAAAAAAGTTTTCCACATTTCCTGCATAATATTTCCTTTGAGTTGTGAGAAAATGGACTCGGACTGGTGTCAATTAATTTCAACCAGGGGTTTCTTTCACCCGCGGCTTAATCACCTATGCGTTCATATTCTCTACTAGCTTCAGCAAAAATCAATCTGTATCTGGAAATCATAGGCGATCGCCCCGACGGATATCACGAACTGGCGATGGTACTTCAAAGCATAGATTTAGCCGATCGAATTGACTTGCGCGCGATCGGTACGGACACGATCCGCGTGCGCTGCGATCACCCGCAAGTCCCTCCTGATAAGAATAACCTCGCTTACCGGGCGGCGGATTTGTTGGCGAAGCAATTCCCCGATGCTTTGGCGAAATACGGCGGAGTCGAGATTGCCATTCACAAGCAGATTCCGGTGGCGGCGGGACTCGCCGGCGGTTCTGCAAATGCGGCTGCGGTTTTAGTCGGGATGGATTTGCTGTGGCAATTGGGACTTACTCAGTCGGAGTTGCAAGAGTTGGGAGGAACTTTGGGTTCGGATGTGCCTTTTTGCATTGCTGGAGGTACGGCTTTGGCAACCGGCCGCGGGGATAAACTGTCGCCGCTGCCGGATTTGGGGGGCTTGTCTGTGGTGCTGGCGAAGTACCGCAATCTCAGTATTTCTACGGCATGGGCGTATCAAACTTATCGCCAGCAGTTCAGTAGTTCCTATTGTGCAGCCCAGGATTTGGATTGCCGCCGGGAACGGCTACATTCGGGGCCGATGGTGGGGGCAATCGCCCAAAAAGATCGATCGAAAATTGGTCAATTGCTGCACAACGATTTAGAAAAAGTTGCTTTACCTGTGTACCCACAGGTGTTGCAGTTGCGGCAGGCTTTTGAGTCGGCGGGGGTTTTGGGAACGATGATGTCGGGCTCCGGGCCGACGGTGTTTGCGCTGGCGGAGTCTCCTGAGCAGGCTCAGCAGATTTTGGAACGGGTTAAAAGTGCGATCGCTTCTCCCGATTTAGATTTTTGGGTAGCAAAGTTTAGCAATACTGGGATTCGGATTTTTTCGGAGGGAAATGATACGAAACCGCCGATTTCGAGGGTGTAAGTCGCAGATGGTGCGATCGCGATCGCCCGTTAAACCTGTTTAACAGGTAATGGTCAAGATGAATCTAACTTTGCGCAGAGTCTATTGAGATCGAAGAACTGATAAAATGCCATGAAACACGGATTTTAATTTTGGTGAATTAACCAGAAATCTAAAATCTAAAATCTAAAATCTAAAATCGCAATGGCTGATTTAACTAATCCTAATTCTAGTTCTCAACCTCCAAGTTCTGCTGAGGATGCTTTGCCGCCAAAGTCGCCGACGGTATTGCGGTGCCTGACTGGTTCGCTGATGGCGGGCAGCTTTGCGGTACCTTTGTACGCCCTAACTATGTCGATAGCTCAAAGTTTTGCAAGTAAGCCAGTTCATTCGGACAATATTACTGCGATTAAAATTTCGGTAGCCGTGCGAACTTTGGTAGTAGGAATGGCTGCTTTGGGGACTGGTGTTTTTGCTTTGGCGGCAGTGGGTTTGATGCTGCTGGCCGTGCAAATTTTGATTCAAAATTTGGGAAAAAAAACCACAGATCGAAGTCTATAGGTTGAAACAATCGGGCTACACAAACTCTCGTCCGCAAGGCAAAGACTCAATAGTAAGATCGAAGCAATGGAATTATTTACGATCGGGCACTCCAATCTGAGTATTGAAGCGTTTGTTTTGCTGCTGCAACAACACGGAATTACGGCGGTTGCGGACGTGCGATCGCATCCTTTCAGCCGCTATTTACCTCATTTTAATAAATCGGAAATTACAGTTTCTCTGTCAAGGGCCGGTATTCAATATGTTTTTTTAGGCAAAGAGTTGGGCGCCAGACCCGAAGATTTAAGCTGTTACGATACTAGCGGTAAAGCTTTATACGATCGCATAGCAGCAACTCCTCTATTTTCCCAAGGAATTCAGCGCTTGCTCAAAAACGCAGCCAATTATAAAATAAGTTTAATGTGCGCGGAAAAAGACCCGATTACTTGTCATCGGAATATTTTAGTCTGCCACAAAGTCCGAGAGTTTAATTTAGAAATTAATCACATTCTGTCAGATGGCAATTTAGAATCGCACCAGCATTTAGAAGAAAGACTTTTGAGTAAGTTTAACAAAGGCAAAAAAAATAATGAGCCAATTCAGCTAAGCTTGTTTGAATTAGAGCCTCAAGTTAAACAGGAAATAGTTGATTTAGAAACAGCTTATTATCGTCACGGATTGGAAATCGCTTATGTCAGCAAATAAAGCAATTAATTAATTTATAAAATTTGTTGTTACTAGGGGATTTTGCTTAGTTAAAATATTTACCTTCCTGCACGCAAAACCTAACTTGGTAGGGTGCGCAATGGGCCCATTACTGCTAGAAGTAGCGCGTCAAACGATTTTTCGCATAAGTTCTGAGCAACTCTTGACATCGCATACATTTATAAATTACGGTACAGCCCTCCGCGCCCACCCTATTTTTATAAATTTTGTTCGAGTTTTAACGTTGTTCATGCTATAATTCTGCGGGACTGTAGCAGAAAGGGGCGCTTTTTGATGAAAGCAGAATTTTATTTTGACTGTCACAAATATATTTGCAGTTTAGTTCAAGTTGATTTTGTCAAAGAATTAAAAATTAAAAATCATCAAGGTTTTGTCTTGGCAGTTAAGCAAGGAGAAAAGATTGGACTTTTGGGGAAAAGCCGCCATAATGCTAAACAAGTTGATGTATCTAAGTCGCATTTTTATAATGTGATTAAAGCGGCAATGAGCGCTTTAGAATTAGAAACTAAAAATGAGGTGATATTAGAGAGAAATCGAACTATTGCTGATGCCGAAGAACTCATTCAGCAGCAAAACCGAGAAATTCGCATTCTCAACGAACAGATGAGAGTGCTTGCGGCTCGGGTTGAGGAATTGTCAAGGGAAAAGCAGCAGTTATCCATGCAGCTAGTAGAGAAGGAAATCATAGAAACTGAAATTTGTCAAGAAATTGATGATGTTCCTGCTTCGGAGGAAGATTTAGTGGCGGCGGAAATTGAGAATGGGATTGGAGAAGCTGAAATTAGTCAAGAAATCGCACAGCCGGTTCAAAATCCTGGGTTGGACGTGCAGTTAATAGAAAATCTACGGGATTTTAAGGGTAGTGAGGAAGAGGAAGAAGTGACCGGAAGCGATGTTAAAAGTGTCGATTTAGAAATTAGAGAAGAAGTAGAATTTCAAGGAGGCGAAGCTGAAATTAAGCGACTGCCTAAAAGAGGATCGCAGAAAAGGATGAGAAAGAAATAAGGAGATATTTTCTCTAGTTTGACGCGCTACTTATAGCGGCAAGGTGCGCGTTTTGCACCTTACATGTAAAAGTAAAAATATTCGCTATGGTTAGATCAAAATACACAGACACTATAATTCAAAGGATAGTTATGGAACGAGAGATTACCGATAGCGACGGCATTACCTGGACTTGTGTTCAAGCCTATTCTGGGCTTTCCCACAATGCAGAAAACCAGGAGGCGGTTCAGGTTAAAGGACAGGAGGATACATACTGGGTTGTTTGTACAGTGGCGGCGCCCAGTCGGTGCGGCTCAAACTTCAGGGCGAATGGGAAAAATCCTACTCTGATGAGATGTTGCTGAATGAAATTCAAGCACAGCAGGGGGTATGACCATACCCAAACTAAGTGGTCTCGATAGTACCGCAAACCGCGATCGAGTATGTTGCAACTAGCAATGGTCAGACACCTGCATAAGCTGTGTTGCATCTAGATTGCCTATGGTATTAGAGAGGGAGAGGGGGTGAAGGGGAGAGGGGGAGAGGATTTGACGATTTTTGATCGGGACTCGAAATATACAATTTAAATGCACAACAGCTTACTCCGCAAAACTCTCTGTATGTAGGCGATCGCCCCGAAGATGAACAAGCTACCCAACGAGTAGGTTTACCCTTTCAATGGGCATGAAATTCGATCGAGCAACATCAAGAGGCGATCGCTCCCAACCTTACAGAAGTAAAGTAACTCAAAGAATAGTCATGAAAGGAGAAATTACAGATAGCAACGGCGTTACCTGGACTTGTGTTCAAGCCTATTCTGGGCTTGACAACAATGCAGAAAACTAGGATGCAGCGCAGGTTAATAAGCTACAGCAATGAGGCAATAGCATAACTACAACTCAATAAAAGTGTTTACCACAACCTTGTAAACTGTTGAGGAGAACATTTAAGGAAAAACTATGCCTCAACCCGAAACGAACCAACCGAATCAAGCCATGCCACCCCAGCTTGCAGTGCTGCAAATGGCATCGGGTTACTGGGTTTCCCAATCAATCTATGTGGCGGCAAAGCTTGGTATCGCTGACTTGTTAAAAGATAGCCCAAAGAGTTGTGATGAACTAGCCACTGCTACAGGAACAAACGCCCCCTCACTTTATCGAGTCTTGCGAGCGCTGGCAAGTCTGGGGGTTTTTGCTGAGACTCAACCGAATCTCTTCACCCTAACACCTCTTGCGGCTTGTCTTCAGAGCGACGTTCCTGACTCAATGCGTGCGTATGTAATCATGCAAGGCGAGGAACACTATCAAGCGTGGGGAGACTTGTTGCATGGTGTACAGACTGGAGGTAGCCCTTTTGAGCATATATACGGCATGAATATCTTTGACTACTTGGCTCAAAACCCAGAGTCGGCAAAAATTTTTGATGAGTCAATGACTAATTTGTCAGTGATTCATAGTGCTGCGATCACTGCCAGCTATGACTTTTCATCCATCCAAACGTTAGTTGATGTTGCAGGGGGACAGGGGCTTCTGATTGCCTCGATTCTTAAGTCTAACCCCACACTCCAGGGCGTTCTCTTCGATCGACCCCATGTAATCGAAAGGGCAAAGCGTTTCTTGGAAGCCGAAGGAGTCTTAGAACGCTGCCAACTGGCTGCGGGTAACTTCTTCGAGTCGGTACCCGAAGGGGGTGATGCTTACATTCTCAAATACATTATTCACGATTGGGATGATGAAAGGGCGATTGCGATTCTCAAGCAGTGTCACAAGGTAATGCCTGCAAACGGCAAAATATTAGTAGCCGAACAGGTTATTCCACCGGGTAATGAACCGTTTATGGGCAAGTTACTTGACCTGCAGATGCTAGCAGTAAATTCCGGCGGACGCGAACGTACAGAAGCGGAGTATAGAGCGCTTTTTGAAAAGGCAGGCTTCAAGCTCACAAGAATTGTTCCGACACAGGATGAGATGAGCATAATCGAAGGAACTCGAGTGTAAACAGAAGCCTCCCAACTTTATAATCTCGGTCTTTTGGAAACGCCGGGTACTCATGCTATTTCATTGGAGTAGGGGTGTCATTAGCCGTCGAACAAAAATGTACGGTAAGCGCTAATTCCTGCGCTCACTATAAAACTTTGACTCTCGGCAACTTTGCTTATAACTAAAGCTTGATGCTAGATGTAGAAACAGGTGTCCGGTTCGATCGCGCGCTGCAATTCCTCCTTTTCCCGCAACAGCGCGCCGAGTTGCATTGCCTCAAGTTCTAACTCGTCTGCTATGGCGTTCAGGAAGTACGCTAGGATGATTATAGGAACTTCCTGTTCTTGGTACGGCATTCTGATTTCTAATACTCCATTGTTATAAGCAATTCTCCAAGCGCGAGCCTCTCCGACATCGTCAGCAAGGCCTGAAAAGTTTGCCAGCTAACGCCTTTTCCAACAACCTTTGACTCGCGGATAATTTGCTCTTTGGCGGGAGTATAAAAAGTTACTGTTGGCCCGCTAATCTTGCGATTTATCTGTATTATTTGTGCGACCCAACGCGAAAAATAAAGACTACTCTCATAGCCTTTTTAATCTTCGATTCTCAGCCATTAGGTAATCGGATATCCAAAATCTATCGACAGACATGAGAATAGCTACCGGCATAAAAATATCAACATTCTCTCCCATTTCTTCTGTTGGTAGCAAGCCAAATAATTCGTTAAATTCAGTGACATCGGCTAAGATATTATCAAAGTCGTCTAAAAGTTCGTCCGGGTAAATGCAGTGGATTCCTCCTTCATCTTGATAATATTCTTCTTCGTCAGGCAAGAATTGTGAAGGTTTGAGTTGGGCCATCAAATAGTTTAGCTTGTGAAACTCTGTTTCCACAACGATCGCGGCGATATCTTCCCCGGCTTGCTGCAAGAGAATCCGATCGCCCTTGAACATCACTCGTTTAATTGTGGCGATCGCATTTTGGCAAAATTCCTCAACAGTTAACCGGAAAAACCCCTCGCAGCCGATCGCCCGTTTTCCCCCCGCAGCCTCGCCCACAACAGAATTTTGACAATTATCCAGGGCCAGCGGTAAAATTACAGGTACGCTCGAACTATTGTCAGCAGCATTAAATCCTTCAGCCATTAGTTCCCAACATTCACATAATTGTGGACAATATTGCACAATAGATAAAATTGTAAATATATAGCACCTGCGTTTTTTTTGACCGCTTATGAATAGCAGATTCCTCGATCGACTCCACCACCCCTCACGCCCCGTCATCGTCTTCGACGGCGCCATGGGAACCAACCTGCAAGTCCAAAACCTCACCGCAGAAGACTTTGGCGGCAAAGAATACGAAGGCTGCAACGAATATCTCGTTCACACCAAGCCGGAAGCCGTCGCCAACGTGCACCGGGGATTCCTGGAAGCAGGGGCCGATGTCATCGAAACAGACACCTTTGGCGGGGCTTCCATCGTTCTCGCCGAGTACGATTTGGCAGACAAAGCATATTATCTCAACAAAACTGCCGCCGAACTTGCCAAGGGTATCGCCGCCGAATTTTCCACGCCAGAAAAACCTCGATTTGTCGCAGGATCGATCGGGCCAGGCACCAAATTGCCAACATTAGGACACATTGATTTTGACACACTCACCACCGCTTTTGCCGAACAAGCAGAAGGACTTTATGACGGCGGCGTTGACTTATTTATTGTCGAAACTTGTCAAGATGTGCTGCAAATTAAATCAGCATTAAATGCCATTGAAGAAGTATTTAAGAAAAAAGGTGCGCGAATTCCGTTAATGGTATCAGTCACAATGGAAGCCACCGGCACAATGTTAGTCGGTTCCGACATCAGCGCAGCCCTAGCCATTTTGCAGCCCTACCCGATCGACATTTTAGGCCTGAACTGCGCCACCGGACCCGATCGCATGGCCGAACACGTCAAATACCTTTCGGAACATTCGCCCTTCGTCGTTTCCTGCGTTCCCAACGCTGGTTTACCCGAAAACATCGGCGGGCACGCGCACTACAAACTCACGCCAATAGAATTAAAGATGGCCTTGATGCGCTTTGTCGAAGACTTAGGCGTGCAAGTCATCGGTGGCTGCTGCGGCACCCGCTACGATCACATCCGCGAACTATCAGAAATTGGCAAAACTCTTAAACCCAAAATCCGCGAAATTACTTGGGAACCTTCGGCCGCTTCAATTTACACCGCCCAACCCTACGAACAAGAGAATTCCTTCTTAATTGTGGGCGAAAGACTCAACGCCAGCGGTTCCAAAAAATGCCGCGATTTGCTAAACGCCGAAGACTGGGACGGTTTAGTCGCAATGGCCAGGGAACAAGTGCGAGAAGGCGCGCACATTCTCGATGTCAACGTTGATTATGTCGGCCGCGACGGCGTGCGCGATATGAAAGAATTAGTCTCCCGCGTTGTGACTAATGCAACTCTCCCTTTAATGCTGGATTCCACCGAATGGGAAAAGATGGAAGCAGGCTTAAAAGTGGCGGGCGGCAAATGTTTGCTGAATTCCACTAACTACGAAGACGGAGAACCGCGTTTTTATCAAGTTTTAGAGTTGGCGAAAAAATACGGCGCGGGCATAGTTATTGGTACAATTGACGAAGACGGAATGGCCAGAACAGCCGACAAAAAATTTGCGATCGCCCAGCGCGCATATAACGCCGCCGTCGCCTACGGAATTCCCGCCGAGGAAATCTTTTTTGACACCCTAGCTTTGCCAATTTCTACCGGGATAGAAGAAGACAGAAAAAACGGCAAAGCTACCATCGAATCCATCCGCCGCATCCGCCAAGAATTGCCAGGATGTCACGTAATTTTAGGAGTTTCTAACATTTCCTTCGGCTTGAATCCGGCGGCGCGGCAAGTTTTGAATTCCATGTTTTTGCACGAAGCGATGCAAGCGGGGATGGACTCGGCAATTGTCAGCGCTAATAAGATTTTGCCCCTGGCCAAAATCGACCCCCAACACCAAGAAATCTGCCGTAAACTCATTTACGACGAACGGGAGTTTGACGGCGATATTTGCGTTTACGACCCCTTGGGCGACCTGACAACGGTGTTTGCGGGCAAAACTACCAAGCGCGATCGTACAGAAGACGCAAACCTCCCGGTCGAAGAACGCCTCAAGCAGCACATCATCGACGGCGAACGCATTGGGCTCGACATCCAACTCGCCAAAGCATTAGAAACCTATCCGCCCCTCCACATTATCAATACCTTCTTGCTAGACGGCATGAAAGTAGTCGGAGAATTGTTCGGTTCGGGACAAATGCAACTGCCATTTGTATTGCAGTCAGCAGAAACAATGAAAGCGGCAGTTGCCTATTTAGAACCGCACATGGAAAAGTCCGAATCCGGGGACAACGCCAAAGGAACATTCATCATCGCTACTGTCAAAGGCGACGTTCACGACATCGGCAAAAACTTGGTTGATATTATCCTATCAAACAACGGCTACCGAGTGATTAACTTGGGTATTAAACAGTCAGTTGACAATATCATCGAAGCTTACGAAAAGCATAAAGCAGACTGTATAGCCATGAGTGGCTTGCTGGTAAAATCCACCGCATTCATGAAAGAAAATCTGGCAGTATTCAACCAGAAAGGAATCACGGTTCCGGTAATTTTGGGCGGCGCGGCTTTGACTCCCAAGTTTGTACATGAAGACTGCCAAAATACCTACAAAGGTAAAGTCGTTTACGGCAAAGATGCGTTTTCCGACTTGCACTTTATGGACAAACTCATGCCAGCAAAATCGGCGGGTAAATGGGAAGATTTGCAAGGATTTTTAGATGAAATAGGGCATGATAATGGCGCGGTTAAAGAAGCTAAAGCTGCGCCAGAAACTTCTGTAGAAGATGCGAAGAAAGCAGAGACTCCTGTGGTGATAGATACCAGGCGATCCGAAGCAGTGGCAGCAGATATCGATCGCCCGAATCCTCCTTTCTGGGGAACGAAACTGTTGCAGCCGGAAGACATCCCCTTTGAGGAAATTTTCTGGCACTTAGATTTGCAAGCCTTAATTGCCGGTCAGTGGCAGTTCCGCAAGCCAAAAGACCAATCGCGGGAAGAATACGATGCTTTCTTAGCGGAAAAAGTTTATCCCATCTTGGAAGAATGGAAACACAAAATTATCACCGAAAAGTTACTGCATCCGCAAGCAATTTACGGGTATTTTCCCTGTCAAGCTGAAGGCAATTCTTTGTATTTGTACGACCCAGAAATCATGGCTGGCGGGCAAACCATAATCAATGGCGGGCAAACAATAATCAATGGCGGGCAAGATGCCCGCCCCACAAAAGAAAGTGGCACAGGCATCTTGCCTGTGACTGCAACAAAAGAAAGTGGCACAGGCATCTTGCCTGTGACTGCAACACCCGCTGCAACATTGACATTTCCCCGCCAAAAATCGGGGCGTCGTCTGTGCATTGCCGACTTTTTCGCGCCCAAAGAATCGGGTAAAATCGATGTATTTCCGATGCAAGTAGCAACAGTGGGAGAAATTGCTACAGAGTACGCGCAAAAGCTATTTGCTAACAATCAATATAGCGACTATCTCTACTTTCACGGGTTAGCGGTACAGACAGCGGAAGCCGTAGCAGAATGGACTCACGCGCGAATTCGGCGCGAATTGGGATTTGCTAGCGAAGAACCGGACAACATTCGCGATATGCTAGCGCAAAGATATCGCGGTTCGCGGTACAGTTTCGGCTATCCCGCTTGTCCGAATATGGCGGATCAGTACAAGCAACTGGAATTGTTAAAGTGCGATCGCATCAACCTCTACATGGATGAAAGCGAACAACTTTATCCCGAACAATCAACAACCGCAATTATCACCTATCATCCAGCAGCCAAATACTTCACCGCTTAATTTCTAGGGTGCGCCCCGCACTTTTTTCTGTCGTTTTTCTCGTTGTTATACTCGTTACCAGGCTCTGCCTGGTAACGCAGATCCGGAGGCTGTGCCTCCAATTAAAAACCTGGAGGCACAGCCTCAAGAAATGCGTTCCCCGGTTCTACCGGGGAACGAGAAACTAACAAAAAAGCACCTTAAAAATAGTGCCTTAATGAATATGAACTTTCCTTGTCAGACCAAACTTTTACGAGTGATGCCGGGGAGTGCGCGCGCCCGCAGATGCTCCTACCATCGAAGCAACTAAACCCAATAGCGAGCCGAACAAAAACGACCAACCAGCTTTCGCAGCATTACCAGCAATATTGCGAGTATCCTGAGCAGATACGTTAGGCGCTTGGTTCGGCAAATTCACCCCGCCCTGCTGCGCTTGATTAATGGCTTCTCCCGCATTCGCAGCTATGACGCCAAAAGTACCGGCCACGCCATTTGCTAACAGCCAAGAGCCAATTGTTAAGGTAGTTGCCCACAAAATTGCTCCATTTAAAAGCGCTGTGTTGCGATTCATCGGGCCGCAAGCGCGAGCAGTTACCCAACCGCCCACGCCCAAGCTAATTAACAAACTGATAATTGACCAAATTCCGACGTTGGTACCCACCTCCCCTGAAATACTGCGCGGAGCTCCTGAATTAGCAATGTTGCTCAACCCGATCGCAGCACCCAATGCACTTAATACTAATTGCGTGGCGATCGCAATTACTAAACCTGAAAAAATCGGACCCCAGCGTACTCTATCGTGATATTCAACGACTTGATTCACTACCGTCGGGTCGCTAACAACGTCATTTACAGGTCTATTTACGTATGACATAGGTTTTCTTCTCCTGAGAGAGTAGCTGTAATTTTTAACAATCTTTCACTTAAGCATTTATTTTGGCTGAGATTGATAGAAACTATCTCTGCCTCCGGAAATAACCAGTATCTATGTCTGAAGAAAGAAACGAAAAAGTCATCAGCCCGCGCGCCAGCCGCTATTAGCTAATGACTGAGGACTGATGAATGATGAGTGATAACTCTTTTATCCAGTTAGAAAAGTTCGCGGACGTATATAGGAAAGACAGCTTAACGCAATCTTACAGCCGTTCCAACGGCAGTAATCAGCAGCAAAGCTCCGCTCGAGTCTACATTAATCGTGCCGGTGTCAACTTCCACCCCGATTACGGCATTGGCGCCCAGGCGCTGAGCCCGTTTTTCGAGTTCCGCGAGGGCATCTCGCTGTCCTTTGAGAAACACTTCCTCGTAACTGCCGGTGCGCCCGCCGATGATGTCGCGAATTCCCGCGAAGAAATCTCGCAGGGCATTGGTGCCGTAGACCACCTCAGCAGTTACAATTCCCAAGTAAGATTGAATTTCTGCTCCTTGGATGATATCAGTTGTTGTTACAATCATCAGTTGGCCTCAACTACGAACATTTTGAGTTAATCGACTTCTTTCGATTTACTACATCTGGCGGTTCCCAGATTCCCGGCAAACCCTAAGCTGTCAGCGAAAGCAAGTTGACAGCAACTCGCTCTTTCATTCCACACACGCTTTGAAACAAATGGCCGTATACAAACAAAGTCTCTTCGTATTCAGTACGCTTTTGGTAGCGGGACTCGCTGTCGCAGCGCCGCAGATAGCACTCTCAGCAGAAACGTCTGTTCAAGTCAACCCTCAAAATAATTCAAATTTAGATGCTCTGCTGCGACAAGGGCGCGAGTTTGTAGATTTAGGAGACTACAATAAGGCGATCGCCATTTATCAGGAAGCGGCACGTTTAGATACGGAAAACCCGCGCATTTTTTCCGGTATTGGCTATTTAGAAGCGCGTCAGGGCAACTATCAAGCCTCAGTGGAATTTTACAAACAAGCCATCGGTCTGGAACCGAACAATGCTGACTTCCAATACGCCTTAGGATATGCTATGGCGAATTTGCAAAACTATCCCGCAGCAGCCACAGCTTACCGCCGCGCCTCTGAGCTCGATCGCAAAAATGTCAATGCCCGGATCGGTCTCGGAGTGGTACTTTTTCAGCAAAAAGATTACAGCGGTGCTTTTAAAGCATACCAAGAGGCGATCGCCCTCGATCCGAAAAGTTGGCAAGCTTACTCTTCAATGGGTTTGGTATTGATCCAGCAGGGTAATTTTGCCAGTGCTGTTACTGTACTCCAGCAGGCTGCCGAACTCGCTCCCAAACAAGCCAGCGTCCAGTTAAAATTAGGTACTGCTTTGCTGCGGGGCGGCAACACTTCCGAAGGGCTAGCAGCTTTTGAAGAAGCTGCCAAATTGGAACCCCGAAATCCAGAAGTGCAGCTAGAAATTGGCGAACTTCTCCAGGCTCAAAAAGACTTCGACGGAGCGCTGGTAGCTTATCAGCGCGCTATTGCGGTGCGACCGAATTTAGTGGAAGCGCACGCAGGAATCGGGGAAATTCAACTGGAAAAACAAGATTTTGTAGGAGCGATTACCACTTTTCGGCGAGTGATCGAGCTCGATCGAAACCGGGCAGAAGCTTATTACAATATGGGTAAGGCACTCAAAGCGCGCGATCGCAAATCCGAAGCAATTGAAGCTTTTCAACAAGCCCTCGACACTTACCGCCAGCAAGGCAACAATGATGGTGCAGAAAAAGCTGAGGCGGCATTGCAGGAACTGAAATAATTAGTCATTAATCATTAGTCATTAGTCATTAGTTAAATGTCTCTTAATTACTGACTGCTGACAACTGCTAACTGCCAACTGTCAACTGTCAACTGTCAACTGTCAACTCACTAACATGAATTCAAATGATTCTCAACCGCAGCTTTATCAGATGAATCCGCTAGGTCGATTTTCCGATCGCGCCTCCGATTATGTCAAATATCGGCCGAGTTATCCGGCTGCGGCAATTGATGCGATTTTAGATGGACTTGGAGAACCTTCGCAGTTAACAGCAGCGGATATCGGTGCGGGTACGGGGATTTCTTCGCGTTTGCTGGCCCAAAGAGGCGTTCGGGTATTGGCAATTGAACCGAATGCTGAAATGAGACAAGCGGCCGATCCTCACGCTTTGGTAGAGTTTAGAGCAGGAAGTTCGGAAGCTACTAATTTGCCGGACACATCGATCGATTTAGTAACTTGTTTCCAGTCTTTTCACTGGTTCAACCCGGTGTTAACTTTACCAGAATTTCGGCGAATTCTCAAGCCGGGGGGCCGGTTGGCTGTAGTTTGGAACCTGCGCGACCGCTCCGAAGCAGTAACGCTAGGTTACACTCAAATTACCAAGACAGGTTCTCAACACGATCCCGCAGAAAAACCCGATCGATCGATCGACCCTTTGCTAGCTAGTTCGCATTTTACCGATGTCAGACACTGCGATTTGGCTAACAGGCAAGATCTAGATATAGCAGGGTTAATCGGGCGAGCAAAAAGTGCCTCTTACCTTCCGCAATCCGGTCCGGCTTGGGAGAAAATCATCTCGGATTTGACCCAACTTTATGAAACTCACTGCGACGATCGAGGCTTGGTTTCTTTAGTTTATAAAACAAGAGTCTATCTGGCGGTTGTTGCCAATAATTAAGATTGTTTGAAGTTCTGTTTGTAGTGAGGACTTTAGTCCGCAGCTTCTCCAGGACTAAAGTCCTCACTACAAACCCACTTATGGCGATCGATCTCTTAAGACAGGATTTAAGTCCTGTTATAGACAAAAATTAGAGAAGCAATAAGGGCGATCGCCCATTTGAATTGTATCGAAGCTCCATCTTTTGTAAGATGCTAAAACTGCTGCTGGAAAATCAATCTATTTCTCTTGGTAGAGACTGGCAAGTTGTTAACATTTGTAAAATAAGCAAAATATCCTATCCCCAGAGCTTCATCTATGCAAACGTATGACGTAATTATCATAGGAGCAGGTCACAACGGACTGGTCTGTGCCTCTTATCTCCTGAAAGCGGGATATACCGTCCTGTTGTTAGAAAAACGTTCGGTTCCCGGCGGCGCGGCAACTACTGAAGCTGCGATTCCCGAATTGCCGGACTTTAAATTCAATATGTGCGCGATCGACCACGAATTTATCCATTTAGGGCCTGTTGTAGAAGAGTTAGAACTGGAAAAACACGGTTTAGAATATCTTTTCTGCGATCCAGTTGCCTTTTGTCCGCATCCCGACGGCAAATATTTCTTAGCGCACAAATCTGTCGAAAAAACTTGTGCTGAAATTGCCCGCTACAACGAGCGCGATGCTAAAAAATATGCCGAATATACAGATTTTTGGCAGCGGGCTTTAGGTGCAATGGTTCCGATGTTTAATGCGCCACCAAAATCCATCATAGATATTCTGGGCAACTACGATATTTCAAAGATCAAAGATTTATTGTCAGTCATCGGTTCCCCGGACAAAACGCTTGACTTTGTTCGCACGATGCTCACCAGCGCTGAAGACATTCTCAACGAGTGGTTTGACGAGGAATTTATCAAAGCACCCCTAGCAAGATTCGCTTCAGAACTCGGCGCGCCTCCTTCGCAAAAAACCCTGGCTGTAGGCGCAATTATGCTGGCAATGAGGCACAATCCCGGCATGGCAAGACCGCGCGGAGGGACGGGTGCATTAGTGCAAGCGCTGCTTAGTGTAGTGAAAAGTTACTCGGGTGTGGTACTTACCGACCAGCACGTAGAGAAAATATTAGTTGATGACGGTCGCGCAGTAGGAGTTCGAGTTGCCAACGGCACGGAATACCGCGCTACAAAAGGTGTCATTTCTAATATTGATGCTAAGCGCTTGTTTCTGCACTTAATGGACTCCAGCGATGTTGACAGTGCCGACCCGGATTTGCGGGAAAGATTGGAGCGCAAAATTGTTAACAACAACGAGACTATTCTCAAAATAGACTTAGCTCTGAGTGAAGCGCCTAGATTCGATCGCTGGAATCATCGGGAGGAATTTTTAATCGGGTCGGTTTTAATTGCAGACTCGGTGAGACACGTTGAAATTTCTCACAGCGACCCTTCAATCGGCAGAATCCCCGACTCTGACCCATCGATGTATGTAGTGTTTCCGACTGTACTAGACCCGTCAATGGCTCCCCCCGGACATCATACGGCTTGGATTGAATTTTTTGCTCCTTATATGATCGAAAATGCTGAAGGAACCGGCCAGCACGGTACGGGTTGGACGGATGAGCTGAAAAACAAAGTTGCCGATCGCTGCATCGATAAATTAGCAGAATATGCACCGAATATCAAGAAGTCAATTATCGGCCGCCACGTGGAAAGTCCGGCGGAATTGGGAGAGCGTTTGGGCGCTTTGAAGGGAAATTATTATCACGTTGATATGACGCTAGATCAGATGATATTTTTCCGTCCTTTGCCCGAGTTGGCGAATTACAAAACGCCGATCGACGGTTTGTTCCTCACGGGGGCGGGAACCCATCCGGGCGGCTCGATTTCGGGTATGCCGGGACGCAATACGGCTCGCGTTTTCATGCACTCGCAGCAGCCACTCGCGCAGACTTTCGCAGATGCGGCTAATACTCTGAAAGCGAAGGGTAAGTCGGTATTTCGGAGTAATGAGAAGTAAGATTTTTAGCAACCGCAGATGAACGCAAACAAACGCAGATGAATCACATCTGCGTTTGTTTGTATTGATTTATCAGTCTGTGAGTGCGAGAATTTTTTCTGGTTGATTCCCTGTGAAGGGAAAACGATTTGCGATCGCCCTCAATACCATTTCTAAATCCGGTGCATCTTTCGCCAATGTTGGCTGCTCCTCCCGTTCGGTCAAATCTGTTAAAATATTCAAAATGTGCTGAGCAAAATCTTCATCAGCCTTATCCAACAAATTCACTAGCTTCGCGAGATCTTCTTTCGCACCTAACCAGTACCTTGCACCCAGCAATTCAGCTTTTACTGATAAAGGAAGCTCTAATTTTAGATACTCTTCAAGTTTTGGCAATAGCTGCGGCGTACCTAAAAGCGCGATCGAATTAGCAGCATACCCTCTAACAGCTTCATCCTCATCAACATCAAGCAGTGAAAGCTCCAGAGTTTCTATAGCTGATGGTTCTTCTAAATATCCAAGAGTTTCTGCTGCGGATGCGCGAACCAGTGCTGAAGGATCATGTCTGAGAATATATTCTATCGGTACAACCGCAGGACTATAACCAAGTTCTCCCAGAGCCTCCACGGCTTCAGACCTAACCAGTTCTTCTGGATCGTTTAGCAAAGGCATTAATGCAAGGCCAACTGTCTCTACTTCCTCTGAACCCAGATAACCTAATGCCTCGGCTGCATGGGCTCTAATTAATTCATCGGCGGATTTTAGCAATCTTAATATCTTCGGTACAGCCTCATAAACTTCTGCATCTACAAGCTGTATCAATGCTTCTGTTTGCAGGGCATAATCATCAGAATCGCAATAATCTAGCAGTGTTTCAGTTGTCAGCTTATCCATAATTTTTGCACCTCCCTAAATTTTAGTGCTTCCAGCCTAGGTTATTTTCACACTTAGTCAGTTAAATTGAATGGCATTACGCAAGTATCAACATGACTAAGTGTGAGGAATTCGACATCCCCCAAAACTCTCTGAATTTCGTGGTACTACACTAATTGCAGACTAATTTTGGGAGATGTTTCTTTGAGTAGCTTACCTTTTGGTCTTCTTCTTTTTGCCGCTATATCGGCTATGTTTGCCACCAAAGGCTTTCTGGGTTCTTTTAATTTTTTCCATCTTTTCTTTATCTTTATCGCGTCTAGCTTGCTGTTTCAATATTTTGAGTGCTTCATACTTATCTGATGCTTTTTTTTCTGCGATTAGTTGGTTAACTTCTTCTACAATACCCGTATCAGCTACATTACCTTCTGCTGTCATAGTGTTTGATTTTTGGTTTATTATAAGGGATGGTTTATTATAAGGGAGTATTAAAAATATTAGGCACTGTTCATATTCTTATAGTCTAACTCAGACATCCCAACCTTGTCAATACTTGGGTGGGGCTTTATTGAACTTGTCTGCAATTAGTTTGATTTATTGGTTTTCCCCGCCCCTCTGGGGTTATGGACATTGGTGCAAGATATGAGTTATCACAAATTCATCCTTTGTGCAGATGCAAGTTATGCGCGAAAATATACAAACTCAGATTAGCGTTACCCTTTTTTGAGCCATGGCAAACCGAGTTTTGATTGTCGGGGGTCGAGGACGAATTGGCAGCAGCGTTGCCGAAGACCTTGTTACCCATACCGACGCAGAAATTACCGTTACCGGGCGCAACTCTGAAGCCTCTATTGGGCCTGGATTGCCACCGGATAGGGTGCAGTATCAAGCTTTAGATTTAGCAGACAGTGCAGCGCTGCACCAAGCGGTTTCATCCTCTAACCTCGTCGTTCACTGTGCCGGGCCTTTTCACTACCGAGACGCTAGTGTACTGAAAACTTGCATAGAAGCAGGTGTTAATTATACTGATGTCAGCGACAGCCGCAGTTTTACTCGCAGAGCTTTAGAATTGCGCGAAACCGCTGAAAATGCTGGGATTACTGCTATTATTAATACGGGCATTTTCCCGGGCGTGTCTAACAGCATGGTGCGCCGAGATGTGGAACAATTAGATGAAGCAGAACACATCCATTTGAGTTATGTAGTCGGAGGTTCGGGCGGTGCTGGTGTTACCGTCATGAGAACTACTTTTTTAGGCTTGCAAACTCCTTTTGAGGTTTGGGCCGATCGCAAGTGGCAGCAAGTAAAACCCTACAGCAAGCGCGAAACCATTGAATTTCCCGCACCCTACGGCAAAACAGGGGTTTACTGGTTCGATATGCCGGAAGCCATCACTTTGCCGGAAACTTTCCCCGTCAAATCAGTTGTGACTAAATTCGGTACGTCTCCCGACCTTTACAATCACCTTACCTGGTTTGTGGCCAAGTATTGGCCGGCTAGCTGGCTCAAAAATAACTCCGTGATTGAATTTCTCTCCTACGTCAGTTACGGGATGACCAGTGTTACTAATAGTTTTAGTGGGGTTGGTGTAGCTGTGCGATCGCAAGTGACCGGTCTCAAAAACGGTCAACCCGCTAAAGTTTGCTCGACAGCGATACACCCCAATGCTGCCGCCGCTACTGGCATCGGTACTGGCAGCATAGCTCAATTAATGTTAGAAGGCAAACTGGCAAAACCCGGCGTTTGGTCGGTAGAACAAGCTCTTTCTACTGAGCTATTTGAAGGCTCTCTGCAGAACCGCAACCTCAATATAGAGCAGGTTCTTTTGTAGTTATTTAGGGTGTTTGTAGCAATTTAAAATGTTGGGTGAATGAGCTTTTTTAAAGGAACCGCGCCCGCGCTTGTGAGGCGAAGTAAGAGAAGAGTCAGGGGGTTCGCAATTGATGGGAAAACCCCTAGATAGGATTCCTCGCATCAATTGCAAGCACCCCTCACACGAGAGGAGTTCCCCTTGTCTAACTAATCTATCTTTTGGTAGAAGTAAAGTGAACGAGCCGGCGTTTAATATACTTTACAAGACGGTAAATATCCCTTTTTGCTGTATGTGGGCGCAGCACTTACAACAAAAGTTGCCCCGATCGCTAAATTTTGAAATGTGCGATCGCAGTGAAGGGGCGACAAATACCATAATTTTTGCGAAAAAATACGAGGAGAAGTTGATATGAAGCGGGTTTTAAAAGCTCTCGGAAAAACATTGAGCCAAAGCATTTTGCTGGTCTGTACGCTGGCTTTCATTGTTATGGCAGGTCTAGCGGTAGTACCCAGTCAGCCTGCTTACGCAGGTCAAGATAGGACTGAGGCGCCGCCAGAAGCTCAAATTACTGACCCCGCAAAAAGTTTCGAGGATCTGAATCCCCAAGCAGCTTACGAAGATCTAGTCAAAACCGGTCAAAATCCTGCAACGGTCGAGAAATCTTACGACGAAAGCATGCAGGAGTACAAGGCAGAAAACCCGAAAAAAAGCATAGTTGAAAAAGCTGAAGAGGCGATCCTAAAGGTCACGGGCAAGGACTAAATCTACAAATTTATCAGAGATATGGGTTTAAAACCCCATCCTTTTAGAACGGCTTTAATTTCTTAAATCCCTTCCTAAAAGTCAGGGAATTCCTAGTATTTGTGGTATACTAGAAGAGTCAAGGTTAAACTCCTTCGCCATCGTGAAACAGGGACTTAGACACACTTTTAGGCGTTAATCGGGGGACAAAGAGCGGCGAAAACTCGCTATACAGCTAGAGGCTTAATAAAGTCTCACAAACAGAAAAATAAACAATTTACTTTTGTTAGGTAGGGTAGGGCATACCCAAACTCGCTTGTCAAGATCCTAGTACGCTTTTGGAGATAGACCCTCTGGGGTGACTGCGAATCAGACTTGTTAATTGGTAGGATTTCTACGGTTAAAAGGTTTGAGTATTGCCGTAAGGACGCAACACTTAAAGGTCAGTCGCTGAATTAAGAATCCCCATCCTTTAGGTTGGGGAGTGTCAAATCTAACTCAAGTTGCTGGTAAATCCTGAGCTTCCGTGAGTATACAATTGAGCCGAGCTCAGGACTTGCTTGAACCTAATTATGTAGGGTGCGCCGCCCGGCGCACCTTACCGCGTTAGAGTAGGGTGTAAAACCACTTTTTGCGTTCAGAATGGTTTGGTCTTTCCCCTCGTTTTTAAGCGAGCAGATTCATCCTTAAGGAAGATGAATAAAGAGGAATTAAAAAGGTAAATTTAATAATAGTTACAGTTAGATAAAAGGAAAAAAATATCATGAGCGATGACAAAAAAACGGTACATGAACCTGATGCTAACCTCGACCCGCTTTCGGGAGAAACAGGGGCTCATCCAGTAGGAACGGGTATTGGTGCGGCGAGTGCGGGTGCTGCGGGTGCTGCGATCGGCGGTGCAGTTGGCGGACCTGTGGGAGCAGTTGTAGGCGCTGTTGTCGGTGCGTTTAGTGGCGGTTTGGCCGGCAAAGGTGTGGCCGAGGCGATCGACCCTACGGTAGAAGATGCTTACTGGCAAAGCAACTACAGTTCCCGTCCTTACGCCGACACGAGCGTGACTTACGAAGACTATCAGCCTGCATACCGCACTGGTTATGAGGGATACACCCGCTATGGCGCTACTGGCAAGAACTACAACGAGATCGAAGACGCTTTGCAGCGCGACTACGAAACAAATCGCGGTAAGTCTAATCTGGGTTGGGAAAAAGCTAAGCACGCCACGCGCGACGCTTGGGATCGGGTGGAACGCGCTGTACCGGGCGACATTGACAAAGACGGCCGCTAAGGGCAACAGCAAGTATTTTTCAGTCTGAGACGCCCACCAAATCAAGCGTTCCGGGTTTTTTACCCGGGTCCGGGAATGCAGGGAAGTCTTTTGATAAAAAAACCCGGTTGCTGCGTCTGGGACTGTTGTTGATAGGTTGCACAGTTTTCAACGCGAGATTAGCGAAGTTTTTGGGGATTTTGAACCCCTCTCTACATCGGAGAGGGGTATTTTTAGGTTATAGCAACCGCCAAGACGGTTAGGACATTCTTAATCGCTGAAACCATTGGTATTACTGCTTCTTCCTTCTTCCTGACATCCGTTACATCCGTTACATCCCGTACATTGCTCGTTGCCGAACTTCCTTCTTCCTTCTTCCTTTGGTATTACTGCTTCTTCCTTCTTCCTTCTTCCTTCTTCCTTCTGCTATAAGTTGAAATCGCATTTTTCAGGAAGATTTTTATTTCACAGGAGTGTTCGCTGTCAGAGCACGAAGCCAGATGTATAGGCAAAGCTTTGCGGGACGTTGGCACTCCTAAAAAACGGTTTTTACACGACCGAGGGATGCTCGGGTTTAAAATAAGCATTTTTTTTTGACTATTGGCCTTAAAATTAAACTAATTCAGGACTGAGGGAGCGATCGCATATTTTTGTCATTGTTGGCGATGCGCTTTCTTCAATCTCCGCCGGATCGTAAAGCGTCGGTGGCTTCAAGTCCGATAATTGTTAATCTAAATCCTCTCATTCAAAATTGGTATTACTTGTGGATGAAATGTTGGAAAGAGCTTGGACACTCAAGCAAAATTTAATTGACTTTGTGCTGGATGCTGAGGGAGAGTTGGCGGTAGCTTTGGAAGCTTATGCTGCAGCTCGATCGACCGGCGAACGCTACGACATTGCTCAGCAAAATCAAGTGATAGACAGTTTTACAGTCGAAGGTAAAGTCCGAAACAAAACGCCGATCGACCTATTTGTCGAAAGTAAACCGGATTTAACCCATAACGATCGCAGCTTGCTGGAAAGTTGGCGGCACAGAAGCTTCACAGGCTTATTTGAAATCACTCAACTTTTCCCCGACAGGTTTGAACTGATGAACTGGCTGACGGCCAAGCACTACATTGTCAAGCCCAACAGTCCTAATTTGCTTGCAGAAATGTCTCGCTTTAAGTTAGGAGAAATCTTGCGGGCTCGGATTTCTCCCCTCACCGATGACTGGTGGATACTTTCGAGCTCTCCCATCCTGATGGGGAAATTGGGTAAGCCGAAGTTGGCAGTGGCGATCGGCAATTTCAAGCAAAATCACAAACAGAACCTGTACAGCGATGCGCCGGAATTGTTAGAGCAAGCTTGGCAGTCGGTAGAACACTACCACGAAGATTTTACCGAATTTTTTGGCACTGACGAATTGACGCTATCGGGATATCACCTGAATAAAAAGTTGGCGGAATTTCAGGAATTCATCACTAAAAAACGCCTAGCTGATATCGGCATTGATGAAAGTAAATCTCTGGCGGATCTCGTTGAAGATGCCGGAGTCGATCCAGAAGAAGTCAAAGCAGCGGCCATCGCGGCAGCAGGTGCCGATGTTAAAGCAGTTGAGGTAATTCTCGACAGCAATGCTAGTTCAAAAATGGTAATGCCGAAAGTCGAATTGCCCGATCGCTTCAAGAAAGCCGAACAGGTAACAGCACTTTCTCATCCTCGCTGGGGACAAACCTTTTTGTCTACTTACGCTCAATTTACGCAAATGCTAGCAGCAGAAGACTTTTCAACTGTTCCCGGTTACGAGAAGCTGGTGCGTAACTATCTAGAAGATCCTGCAATTAATGCCGGGATTTGGCAACGGTTAGCTAAAGTTAATCCCGCAAAATTAGAACAAATTTTGCAAACAGTATTGCAGGAGACTAATTTTCAGCTCGATCGCGATTTAGATGCCCTGCTGCAAGAGTGTAAAAAACCCTTAGAACCCGAACTCCCGGAAATTGCGAGCGTTCCCGTGCACCTGCACAACTTATTTCAGGAAGCTTTAGGGGAAGTTAATAAGTCAAAGTCCAAACCGCAGGAGAAAAAGAAAAGCTCTAAAGGCTTTAAATCCTAACTAGCTAAGTTCGTGGCATACTGCTATGCCCTAATGCGCCGGCTTCGCCAACGGATACTCGATGAGATAGCCGCAGCCAAGGGAAAGCAGGAAGAGAAAGGCAATTTCAAGTATGAGTGCGATCGACCCTAGCCATTTTGGGCGCGTTAGTCTGCATCCCTCGGATAATAAACCATTAAACAAGCTCACAGCTAGCTGTGAGCTTATTGCCCGGTAATATAACTCATATCGTTTCCGGTTGCATCGGAATGATAAAGTCAAGGTCAATAATCCCACATTCCCCGACTCCCGACTCCCGACTCCCGACTCCCGATCATTCCGGTGTAACCGGAATTGATATCAATTGACACTCTCCGACCTGAAGGTACGGAGATTCTTAAGAAGCTTTGACACTCAAAAAGGCGCTGTCTTGACACCTCTAGACGTTCAAAACAACTACCTTTTGGTGTTGCAATTACGCTTACTTTTTGCCTTATGCTTTCGTTCGCACTTTTCAACACGCTTGCCAGTCGGGTACGCTCCCCATCCTGCGCTGCTTGGCTGTGCCATAGTCTTTCTCAGACAAAAATGCTGAGGGTGTCTTACTGCCCGGAATCTCACCGTTCTAGGAATGGTTTAACACGTAGTTGATACGCCTACTTGTTCCGCATTGTTAGATTATAACAGAGATTACTCGCAGCCTTCAAACGGCTGCAACTGCGTTTCATACCCTGCGGGAAAGACCGGGGTTCTCACGCGACGCGCTATAGCTTTGCAGTCAGGACTTTAGTCCTTCTTCTCCCCGATAAAAAGAACTGAAGTCCTCACTACAAACACCTTTTTTTTAATCTTCAACTTGTCGGACAGCCATGCGTTGCAGCGGCAGGCTGAGTATGCTAGAAGCAGTCAATAAGTAAGAAAGAACAGTAGTCAGCTTCAAACTGAGGAATAACCAGCTATCCTCTGGTAGGTGAAGTTTCAGCCCGAAAACAGAGATGCAGTAGACTATCCAGTAAGTAAAGCTCATCTTGATTAGGATTTCTTCGCTCAAAGTACGCGCGGCGAAGCTATCCCGTAGGGAATCGTCCGTTGGCTGCGAGTTGCGATTATCACCCAGCAGGACTAGACCCGCAATAGAAGCCACAAAAGAAACCATAACGAGATAGTCATGCCAGTTAAGCTCAACCATTTCTAAACTCCGCTGTTATCCGAATTTTTGGAATCAGACATCAGTCTAAAGGATAAGTTTTCCCGCTCAAAGCAATAGTTACAAATTGAAACAGCCGCAGTTACAAATCGCAATGAAAATTCACCGCAACCGCCAGCCACAAGCTCGTTTAGTCAGCCGCAAAGGACAATTCTCCTTAAATATTGTCAAGTTGGGAGTACCTCGCCTGCATTTTGCCGACCTCTACCACAGGCTGCTAATTCTTTCTTGGCTGCAATTTTTCCTGCTCATTTGTTTCTTCTATACAGTTACGAATTCTTTATTTGCCTTAGCTTACTTGGCGGGAGGAGATTGCATTACTAACGCACGGCCGGGTTCTTTCCAAGATGCCTTTTATTTCAGCGTGCAAACAATGGCGACAATTGGCTACGGCGCCATGTATCCGCGCACGGATTACGCTAATACTATAGTCGCGATCCAAGCGCTTTTTGCTTTGTGGGGAGTCGCGATGATTACGGGACTGGCTTTTGCTAGATTTTCCCGACCAACAGCTAGAGTTATCTTCAGCCGCGTAGCTGCGATCGCTCCTTTCAACGGCGTTCCGACTCTAATGTACCGCGCGGCAAATCAGCGTTTCAACCAAATTTTAGAAGCGCAGCAGCGAGCTACTTTGATCCGCGACGAGGTAACATCGGAAGGAGTATTTATGCGGCGTTTTTACGATTTGCAATTGGTGCGGAGTCACTCTCCGATTTTTGCCTTAACTTGGACGGTTATGCACGCAATTGACGAGAGCAGTCCTTTGTACCAACTTACTGCCAAAGACTTGATGGAGCAGCAAGCGGAAATAGTAGTTACGTTAACAGGAATTGACGAAACTGTTTCGCAAACTATTCACGCGCGACATTCTTTTGTGGCGTCGGAAATTATGTGGAATATGCGGTTTGTAGATATTATTTTGAAACTGCCGACGGGAGGGCGGGTGGTTGACTATACTCGGTTTCACGATGTGAAGCCTGTTGAATGAATGTTTTGATTTAGCCACCAGTGCTAGAATACCTGTATGGCAAAAAAAAATCATGACCTCAATAATTACAAAGATGACACTGAAAGAATTGCAACCGCAACTCTTGGCTTTAACTCCCGAAGAGAAGGCTCAAGCTATAGAATTACTAGCCCAAAGTTTAAGAAAATTTTGGTCTGGAATTCAAAAGACTCCCGGCGTGTGCGGCGGCGATGCTTGCATCAGACAAACGCGAATTCCTGTTTGGGTGCTGGTGAATGCTCGCCGTTTAGGTATTTCTGAAGCTGACCTCCTAGAAGACTATCCGACTCTGCGTGCCGCTGATTTGGCGAATGCTTGGGGTTATGCTGAGGCATATCCTGATGAGATTGAAATAGCAATTAGAGAACAGGAAGTGGCATAAACAGTGGCAGATATTTATACCGCGATCGCACAAAGCATTAAAACTGAGATATTTTACCATTTTAAATCAGGCTTTTATGAACGGGCAAGATGCCCG